>JBIKVL010000389.1:0-5100 GCA_044356875.1 Pirellulaceae bacterium
GCCCTCATACGGAAGGCTCTCGTACGGAAGACTCTCGTACGGAAGACTCTCGTACGGAAGGCTCTCAGGCGGGATGGGATCGGTGTCCGAATCGGCGCAGATCAGTCGCGGCGGCGGCAAGGCCAAGTCGCTGTTGCTGACGATGACAAACACTTTGTCGCCAATCGCCCTTGCCTCCAGGTACTCGCCGTCCATCTTGGTTTGTTCGAGCAGTGTCGGGGCGGTGGGATCGCCGACGTCGAAGATGGAAACGGTGACAGCCGACTGCGATCGCATCGACGGCGAGTAAGGCAGATCGGCAACGGCCATGCGGCCGAACATTGGGTCAACGCCCCAACCGTGCCATTGGGTGGAGATGACCGTGAGGCGATCGCCCGACAAAAACTCGCCAACCACATTGCCTGGGATGGCGATGCGCGACACGGCCTGCAGGCCCGGGTCTTCCGCTACGCCCGACAACGCCGAAGCAATCACCACTTCGCCGTTACGGGCGACATACAGAAAGCGGCCATCCGTTTCCACCAAGTCGGCCTCGTCCACGCCCGCGACTTGGTTGTTGGTGTTCGAATGGTTGGGGACGGCCACGCTGGCGGCGCTACCGCTGGAGGATGGAGCGCGTACCTGAGAGGACACGCTCGCGTCATTCATCATCAGCGGGTAGTAGCCATAGGATGGCTGGCCGAAGAGGTTGTCTTTGAGAGCCTTAGAAACAAGGAACTCTTTGACTTCCTCGACCGTCTCAAAGCGCGGCAACGCTTCGGGGAGCCCTGCCAAGAGGCTGGCCGCCATCACGGATCGGTTCTCGAGTCGTTCGATCGGGCTGATCGAGCGGACCGCTCTCCGACGGTTCGCGATTCCAGCCGCAGTCCCGCCCCGCTGTCGACGTCGCCGCTGGGCACCGCGGGCATCGCGTGTTCCGCTGGTGCCGCCGGTACCGCCCATGGCGGCCATCGTGTCGCTCGGAGACGAGATGGCATTCGCCATGGAATTGCCGGCCCAAAGGCTGGCGAGCTTGCGTAGCGACCGCATGACTGGGACCTCGTCGGAAGTGGATATAAGTCGCCGAAATGCTAGCTGTAAACCAGATAAAGGTCAAGGAAACGGCGCCAAGTGCTCGAAATCGCAACATTTCAAGATCGGCACCTCGCCACCTACGGCTCCAGCGGCACCGGCATGAAAAACCCCAAACCATCGGGGATTGTTTTCCAAATCGCCAAAGGCGGCGCATCTTGCGGCGGCGACCCTGCCTGCGATCGGGAGCCGCCGAGTCGGGCCGGCGGCCGGTTTAACGACGATGAGGCGAAATGACCGATGACCGCCCGAGTGGCGTCCGCTAAGTGTGCGACGACACGGTGGGCGGCGATGAGGCAGGCGGCCGTGTGTCGGGCGGCTGCGGGGCGGCCGGCGACGAGTCATGCGGCTACGGGGCAGGCGGCGCGGCGCCACCTGGAGCCCCGCCGGGCATCGGCTGCGTCATCCGCTGTTTCATCGCTTCCATTTGCGCCTTCATGCGAGCTTGCTGCTCGGCTGGCATGTTTTTGTAGCTCTCTTCCATCGCCTTCTGAGCAGCGCTGGGGTCGAGCTGCGCCGGCGCTCCGCCGGTTTGAGGCTTGATTTCCTCGACCGAGCCGCCGCAGCCCGCCACCATCAACGCCGCTCCCAGTAACGCCACACACACAGACGCTCGTTTCATACCCACTCTCCTTGACGATTAAAAAACAGAACTGAACTCAAACGAACTAGCGTTGTCGCACGGACTAGCGTTGTCGCACGGACTAGCGCTGTCGCAACCACGCCGCATGCTCCTCCCAGGCCCGCATTTCGCGAGTCCGGCCCAACTCCCGGTAAAACTCGACCAATTCCACGATCCGCTCGGGCTGGTCCAACGCGCCCAGCGAGTTACGAAGCGAACGCAGTTTTTCATCGCAGGTCAACGCTTCGAGCTTCGCGATCCGCTCCCGCAATCGCGCGGCTTCGTCGGTTCGACGCAATCGATTCAAACACGCGACTTGACGATTCAATGTCCGCCAATCCGCGGGCCCCGGCCAAAACTCGAGAGCCTTTCCGTAAGCTTCCAATGCGCCTTCGAGATCTTGACGCAGCTCGTGGCGGACCTGACCGACGCTCAACCAGTACTCGTATCCGTCCTGCGGCGCGGACCAGCGATCGACGACCGCCGCGGCCTGCTCCAGTTCGCCGACGGCGATCAACGCGTTGACCAGCGACGCGAGGAAGAGCGGGTCGCGTTCCCATGCCGGCGCTTCTTGCCGCCCCTTTTCCAGAATCGCCAAGGCGAACTTCGGATCGCCCTCTTCGCCGAACCACCGGCCGAGCGCCGCATAGCCATACGGCCCGTCCGGCTCGGCGTCGCGGAACTGAATGTAGCGACGCGCCTCGGTGCGGGCCGCGTTTCGTTCCGCGTCGAACGAGCCGATGACGCCGTCGAGCTCGGGATTCGCGGTCGCGGGAAAGAATTGGCTCATAAACAACTCGCGTAACCGCCCACCGCGTTCCGCCGGCGTCGCGGCCGCGTACACCTGCCAAAACTCCGTTTCGCAGAGGTGCGACCGACCGGTGAGATCGCCGAGTTTCCAGAGCATGAAGTACGGATCGATCGCCCGCGGATTGACCTTGATCGCCTGCCGGAACAACTGCTCGGCGCGATACGGCCGCAACCGCAAGAGCAACTCCAACCGCCCTTGCTGCGATCGCGCCATCGCGGCCAGCGGCGATCGGTCCGGCACCCGCTCGAGGTGCGACTCGGCCCACGCGATGCCATCGGTCCGCGACAACTCCTCGTCCCGCACACACGCCTCGGCGAACGCGATATGCGCCGCGTCCGATCGCGGATGCAGCCACAGATATCGAGCCAGTTCCAGTCGCGTTTCCGGCCACAATCCGTGACGCGCGTACCGATCCGCGCGGCGAAAGGACGTTTCGAGCCAACCGACCGTCGCCGCGGCGGATGCCGCCGCCATCATGGCCAACACGATCGCAGTTTTGGCCGGCCAGCGAAGTTGTCGGAGCCTTGCAACGCTTCGATGCGCGAGATCCCTTACGCTCCAGCCCAGTCGATGGCGGCGCCCCGCTTCGACGGGATGGCTGCCCGGCGGAGTTTCCTCCGCAGCAGCGCCGAGTGGCAAAGCTGGCACATCGGAGACAGACGTATTGGAGGCAGACGTATTGGAGGCAGGCACAGCTGGAATAGGAAGGGGCGAAACGCTCATCGCGGCTCCTCTCCTTCGTACACCAACCAGTATTGATCGGCCGACAGCGCTTCGCACACCTGCGTCCGGCCGCTCGGCCAAAAGATCGTCGCGCGAACCGGCCCCGGATGATCGCCGAGGCCCGCCAGCAGACGGGAATCGGACGCCGCCAAATAGCTGCCACCCGCCACGATTGGCAACGTCACTCGGGTGCTGCCTGCGACGATCTCGACCCGTCCGCCCACGGGCGGCATGCGGTCGCGCGTCCGCAGTTCCAGCCCGATAAAGCGGCGGTCTGTCCGCGTATCGTTCCGGAGCAAGGCGAGCGGTTGAGCGACGTGGGAAACGGCGAAGTCCAAGTCGCCATCGTTGTCGTAATCGGCGGCGGCCACCGAGCGGCCGATGCGGGCTTCTTGAAAAAACGGTCCCGCCGCGCCGCTGGCGTCGAAGAGCCGGCCGCGCCCATCGTTCCATAACAGTTGCGGCGTCATCGCGAACGGCGCCACCGCGGGCCCCAGGACGTGTCCATTCGCCACGAACAAGTCTTGCGCGCCATCGCGATCGAAATCGAACGCGGCCGAGCCAAAGCCGAGGCTCTCGAAGCTCGTGACGGCGGCCCGCGATCGAAAACTGTCGTCGTGAAACCGCAGCTCGCCCAGATTGCGATAGAGCGTGTTCTTCGCCTGGAAATAATGCGTGAGATAGATGTCTGGCAAACCGTCCCCATCGAAATCGGCGCAGGCGATCCCCATGCTCGCCTCGTTCTGCCCCGAACCGCTGACCGCCGAACCGCTCTCCATGCCCACTTCCAGCCACCGGGGCGCGGCCGTGTTCGCGGCGTGCTTCGAGAGATCGTTCGCGGCGGCGGACACGGCGGCAGCGGACGCGGTGGCGGCGGACACGGCGGCCGTGGACGCGGTGGCGCGGCTGCGAGTGAACAGCAGATTTGCATCCATGTCGTTCGCCACGTACACTTCAGCGCGACGGTCGGCGTCCAGATCGACCATGACGACGGCTAGTCCCTTTCCTTGCGGAGTGGAGAAGCCGAGCGACTCTAGGCCATCGACGAACGTCCCGTCGCCTTGATTGAGCCACAGTCGATCAGGGACCGCCGCATAGTCGCCCGGGCCGCAATAACCGGGTTTGCCGTCGTACCGGCAAATCCGGCTGTTCGCCAGCGAGACATCCAGGTAGTTGACCACGTACAAATCCAGGTCGCTGTCGCCGTCGGCATCGAACCACGCCGCGCTGGTGCTCCAGAGATCGTCGACGGGCCCATCCAGCACCTCGACGAAAGTGCCATCGCCTTGATTGCGCCAGAGCGAATCCTGGCCATAACAAGCCACATATAAATCCTGAAAGCCATCGGCGTCGTAGTCGCCCACCGCGCAGCCCTGCATGTATCCGCGGGGATTGAGCCAATTCAACGCGGTGATATCGCCGAACCGCCCGTCTTCCACATTGCGGAACAAGCGTCCGCGTGAGATCGGGCGTCCGCCGCCAGTCGCTGTGCCCGCGCGTGACGCGTCCACATCGAGCGGTCCGCCATCGCCAGCGAACAGGTCGCGCCGTCCGTCGTTGTCGTAGTCGAACCAAGCCAAGCCGGTGCCCATGATCTCCGGGAGAAAAAACCGTCCGGGCACGATGTCGTTGTCCGGTTGAAAGCGAACTCCACTGGCGTCCGCCACGTCGACAAACCGCGGCGAGACCGTCGATCGCGGTTCGGCGGCTTGGCGCGGTTCGGCGGCTTGGCGCGGTTCGGCGGCTTGGCCCACGCCGTTCGCGAGCCGCTCACCGGACGCGGCTTGGGAATCGGCATGGCGAACAGGATCTGCCAGCGGCGCCGCACCCACACCTGTCGGCGGAGTGCCGGAGCGGTCCGTCGGTTGACGAT
>JBIKVL010000388.1:0-5100 GCA_044356875.1 Pirellulaceae bacterium
CGCTTGGCTGTCGTTCACGGCGTCGATGGTGTTCCAGGTCTCCGCAGTGTTCGCTCAAATGACCAACCTTTCCGCAGTGTCCGATCCAGCGGGGCAATCTGTGAAAGGCGCACGTTGGGCCTTGGCGTTGCACGGCGGCGCCTTGGATGAAGTGGACAAGATTCCCATGGAACGGCGGCGAGCGATGGAAGCGTCGCTCGCGGTGGCGTTGCGTCAGGGACGCGACCTTTTAGCTGCCGGGGGAACATCGCTGGACGCGGTCGAACGCGTGGTGAGGACGCTCGAGGACGATCCGCTGTTCAACGCCGGCAAGGGCGCCGTTTACAACGCGGCGGGCGGCCATGAGCTCGATGCGTCGATCATGGACGGCAAAACGAAGGCGTGCGGCGCGGTCGCGGGCGTTTCCACCGTGAAGAACCCCGTGACGCTGGCTCGGATGGTCATGACGAGAACTCGCCATGTGTTGTTGATGGGGGCGGGCGCCGAGCGATTCGCGGACGAAGTGAACGTGGATCGCGTGGACAATCGCTATTTCGACACCGACTACCAGTTTGAACGCTGGCAGCGGCGGAAGACGCAAGAAGCGAAGGAGTCCAAAGCGGCCAAGGAGTCCAACTCGCGTGAGATTCAAGCGGGGAAGTCGGACAAGAAGGGCACAGTCGGCTGTGTGGCGCTCGATCAAGCTGGCAACCTTGCGGCGGCCACGTCGACCGGTGGCTTGACGAACAAGCGTTTCGGCCGGGTGGGCGATTCTCCGATCATTGGCGCCGGGACTTATGCCGACAATGCGACCTGCGCTGTCTCGTGTACGGGCACAGGCGAGGAGTTCATTCGGCATGGCGTCGCGCATGACGTGCATGCTCGGGTGCGGTACGCGCGGCAGCCGCTTGCGGCCGCCGTGAGCGACGTGCTGCGAAAGACGCTCCAACCGGACGACGGCGCGTTGATCGCTGTCGGTGCCGATGGCCAGTTGGTCGCCGATTTCAACACGGACGGCCTTTCCCGAGGGCTCGCCGATTCCGCCGGCCGCTTCGAAGTGAAGCTCGGCAAGTAGGCTGCGGGCGCGAGTTAGGCGTCCCGCTTCGTTTCCCTCGCTTCTTCGTTTACCGCCGAGCCGTAGGCGATGGCTGGGCCGGAAAGCGGAAAGGCCGTTGCGGAGCCGATAATCCAGGCGTTGAGCGAGTACGTCTGGTTTGCGAACGCTGCGGCTTGCGAAGCGGAATCGGCTTGTCCGCCGAGCGGGCGCCCGCGGCTCGGCGGCAAACGGGGGCGGCTGGCAAACGAATGTCGCGGGAAACGACGGCGTCTTTGCCGGCCAGTCGCTGGATCAAACCGGTGTGCGGCGGTATCCTACGAGTAGGGTTTGATGGTTTTCGGGAGTCTCCGCCATGCCATCGTTTGGCCAGCGATCCGGGAGTGGTCGACAAGTTGCCGCTCGGCGTTCCAATCTGTCTTGGTCGCGGTTCGGGGCGAGAATGCTCGTGCTCGAACAACTTGAAACGCGTCTCGCTTTTTGTTCGGCCCATACATCGTCCGATTTGGAGGGCGGCGTAGGCGCGACCGCGCCGGCGACTTCATGCTCGGCGGCCCCGTCACCCAT
Organism: Pirellulaceae bacterium; assembly: GCA_044356875.1. Classification (GTDB taxonomy): domain Bacteria; phylum Planctomycetota; class Planctomycetia; order Pirellulales; family Pirellulaceae; genus CAIXSC01. The sequence goes on from JBIKVL010000388.1 coordinate 1,601, forward strand.
TAGTTCGACGGCGACGGCCGGCGCGGCGAATCCCGCCGTGGGCGTTGGCGCGATCGGGCCCGCGGCGCCGACGTCCATGGTCGGTCCGATGCCCGCCACGGCGACGGTCGCGGCGCCCGCGAGCAATATCGCGGAGGGGGAGACTCAGCCGGCGGCGACGGATTTGATGGCGTTGGCTCGAGCGATCACGGCGTCGGGCACGAAGTTTTATGGCGCCGCTTGGTGTACGTTTTGCACGCAGCAGAAAGAGCTTTTCGGCGACGCCCAGTATTATTTGCCGTTCGTGGAAGTGACGAATCCCGATCGCACCTTGACCGACGCGGGTCGGGCGGCGGGGATCACTTCGTTTCCCACTTGGGTCTTTCCCGACGGTTCGCGCGAGACGGGCGTACAGACGGTCGCGACGTTGGCGGCCCGGTCCAAGGTGGCGATCACGACGTCGAACACTCCCGAGTTACTGCCGCTCGCCGATCAGTGGATGAACTCGGGTTCGCCGCTGTGGATCGCGCTGGACGGATTCGATCCGAACATGGACGCGTTGACCTACACGGTCACGACCGACAAGCCGTCGTTGCTGACCACTCAGGTTTCCCAGTCGAATCGCAGTCTGTTGGTAGACGTCAGGAGCTGGGGGAAGATGACGTTCCAGCTCTTCGACAACATCGTTCCGCGGATCACCGATCGCATCGCCAGCCAGGCGGAGATCGGTTTTTACGACGACACGGCGTCGAACAACTCGATCGTGTCCCAGGTGGTGAAAGAAGCGGACAAGTCCTATTTTCGGCTCGGTGATCCGGCTGGCAACGGGACCAGCGTTTCCGGTTTAGGTCCGATCGCCGACCAGTTCGACCTGCGGCTGCAGCACAACACGGCCGGTTTGCTTGCTTTGGCGAAAACAGACGACGACACGGGCGACGTGCAGTTCATCGTGCTGGGCGAACCGGTGCGGGAGTTCGACTTCCAGTACCCGATTTTCGGGATGCTGACCGAAGGCGACAAAGTGCGTCGAGCGATCAATTTGACCGCCACTCAAAACGGTAAGCCAACCACCGACATCCTCATCAATTCGATCGACGTCGTGCGGGACGGCGAGAACGCCTTGCTGATGCTCTCGGCGGCGGAAGGAAAATTTGGCGAGGCGAACGTCACGGTGACGGTGCGTGATCCAAGCGGACGCTCCGCGGAGCGGACGTTTCGCGTGACGGTCACCCCTGATCCGATGAATGGCGGTCCATTCCTCACCGAGACTCGCAGCGCCGTGACCGCGCCGGGAGTCGCTGTCACTTTGCAATTGAAGTCGGTGGATGCGGAAGGCGACCCGGTCAGGTACGAGGCGTCGCTGGAAGATCCCACGAAAGGCCAGATCGCGGTCAATGCCACGACTGGCTTGGTGACGGTGACGCCGAACGCTGGATTCACGGGCGATTTGAAAGTTCGCGTCGGCGTCCGGGCACCTGTCGATTATCCGAATGACACGTTCGATCCGGTCGACACGCACACGCTGTTGGTGAAGGTCCGAACGAATCCACCTTACTGGCAAAACCTGGATTTGCCGTCCGATGTCGATCAAGACGGCTTCATTGTGCCACGTGACGCCCTGCTCGTGGTCAACGAATTGAACGCGCGATCGCTGTCCACGACTTCGGGCGCTTTCCGATTCGAACGGCCGACCGCCAGCACGGGTTTCGTTTATCTGGACACTTCGGGCGACAATCTTGTCACGCCTGTCGACGCGCTGCGGGTGATCAATCGTTTGAACGGAGTCTTCCAACCGGGCGAGGGCGAGTTGGCCAGCGACGGCAGCGCATTGGCCCGCGACAGCGGTGTGTTGGCCAGCGACGGCAGCGCATTGGTGGACTGGCCCCTGACGTCGGTTGTCGTCGGTGCCTCGAATATTGGACCCGGTGGACTTGGTGGACCCGGGGGGGACAGCGGGTTTGTCGGCGCCGTGGCGGTTTCCGAGGTGGCTCTTTCGCCGATCGAGGTGTCTCCGCTTCCGTTTGAACAAGCGCCAGTGGCCGTGGGGCCGCCACGTGCGAGTTCGCCGACGGTGGTGGACGGGCCATCTTCCGGCGATTCGTGGTCGGACGGCGACGGGCCATTCCGATCGCGGCTCGAATCCGATCAATTCCATGACGCCGCGTTGAGCGACCAGGACTTGCTGGCTTCGGGGTTGATTGATGGCACGTTGCCCGGGTTCGAGTAACGCGTTTGGAATCCACAAGGAGCGATCGGTTTGGACGCACAGCGGTTGCGGCGGCGGCAAATCGTGGTTGTCTGTCTTTTCTTCGCCGTTGTCGTTGCGGTTGGCATGCCGCTGGCGAGACGCCTTTACGACTTGCGGCGGCCAGCGGACCCGACCGGCGGCGGCAATTCTCGCCTTCCGGCCGAATCGATCTTAGAGAGGCCGACGGCACCGCCCGCCGTCTCGCACGCTTACACCGGCAGCGCGGTGTGCGCCGAGTGCCATGCGGAAATCGCGGAAAAGTACGATCGCCATCCGATGGGGCGGTCGATGGCGGCCGTCGATGACGCGGAGCCGATCGAGGATTACGCCCTTGCCAATTTTCAACCGCCGGGGCCGCGTCGTTATCGCGCCGAGCGTGCGGCGGACGGGATTCGGCACCACGAGACGCTCCTCGACGACCAGGGCGAAACGGTGTACGACCAATCCGTGTCGATCGCCTATGTGCTCGGTTCGGGCCAGCATGGACGTTCGTATTTGATCGAGCGGGATGGACTGCTCACGCAATCGCCGCTCGGCTGGTATTCCCAGCGTCAATGCTGGGATCTGTCGCCCGGTTACCGTCCGCAATCGCACGCGCGTTTCGAGCGTCGTGTTTCCGACAGTTGTCTGTACTGCCATGCGGGTCGGGTAGCGTATGCGAACGATACGGTGATTCCAGCGAACTCGAAATCGAGCGGCGGGGCGCGTGTTTCCAGCGAGCGATACGCGCGGCCCGCGTTTGCGGAGGCACGGATCGGCTGCGAACGTTGCCATGGTCCGGGCGAGGCGCACGTCGAGCGTCAGCGGCGGATGCGTGCCGAGGGCAGGGACGACACGATTGTGAACCCGGCGCGGTTGGACGCCAGTCGTCGCGAGGCGGTTTGCAACCAATGCCATTTGCAGGGGCTGATGACCGTCACGCGGTACGGCCGCGACTTCTTCGATTTCCGCCCAGGACAGCACTTGGACGACGCCTTGTTGGTGTTCGTGCATGGCGATCGCGTGGACGAGTCCCGGCGGACGCGGCCCGTCAGTCAGGTTGAGCAGATGCGAGCAAGCCGCTGCTTCCAGGAGAGCGGTGGCCGGATGGGCTGTGTTTCATGTCATGATCCGCACGAGCATCGAACGGGCGCGAAGGGCGCCGCGCATTACCAGGCGAGCTGTTTGAAATGCCATCAGGACCGGGGCTGTTCGCTTCCCGAGGCCGAGCGTGCGGCCGCGCCCTCTGGCAACGCGTGCGTGGCCTGCCACATGCCGGCGCTCGACGTGCAAG
>JBIKVL010000390.1:0-5089 GCA_044356875.1 Pirellulaceae bacterium
AGTCCCGTACGACGCGCAGTGTTTGGATTGGCGAGCATGTGTACGCGGTCGCCCCGACGGGAATCATGGCGATCAACGCATCGTCGGACCATGAAATCGCCGGCAGCGTGGATTTTGGCCTCGAGCCGGGAGCCAACGAGTCTGTCATCGTTTACCCGGCGGTCTATTGGCGGGGCATGGAGCCGATGATGGCCAGTGCGGGCCAAAACGTCGAGGCGGCGGCGGAGACGGCCATGGTCGATCCGTCGATGAGTCCCTCGCCGTGGGACGACTCGATGCTGTCCGATGTGCTCCGAGCGGCGGTGGCGGATCTCGCCGAGCAGTTGGAGACGTCGACGGAAAGCATTCGGCTCGTCACCGCCGAGTGCGCTGGCGTGGACGAGGCCACGGGCGAAAAGCTTTACGACATGGTCTTTTCGGTGAACGGCACGAGGCATCACGTTCATACTGTCGTCGCCACCGACGGCTCGGTAACGGTGGAACAGTTCACGCCGAACTACGAGTTTTCCACACAATCGCTCGTCAATGAATGGCATAACGGAACCGAGCCATGCGACGTGGATGGCGACGGTTTGGTGGCGCCGATCGACGCGTTGAATGTGATCAATGAACTGAACGTCAAAGGTTCGTATCGCTTGGGCGGCGATCGTCCGCTGCGAGCGATCTCGGCGCGCTCCATCGGTTCACGATCCGCGTTTGATCCGGTCCGGATTCGCTTCGATACCAACGGCGATTCGCTGCTCGCACCAATCGACGCCTTGATCGTCATCAACCGGCTGAACATGCAGTCATCCGGTAACGGACAAGCGGGCGGTGCCGGCGAGGGCGAAAGCTTTGTTGGTCCGCTCGTGCCATCGTCGTTGGGCGCCGCTTCATGGCTGGCCTCGACGGAATGGATTTCCCCTTCGATGACGGCCGGCGGCTATTCCCGGCTCGACACAGGCAACGCTTCGAGCGACGCGGCAGGCTCGCTCGCATCGCGGCAGTCCCTCGCGTTCCAAGATACGGCCGTACGCGATGGCGTGCTGGCGGCGTGGGATGCAGCTGGCGAGGCCGGTGCCTGTCTCGGGACGGCGGATGGCGGTGACGGTTCGTCGGCTGACGACGGCAGCCTGAACGGGGATGCAACCGACGCGGCTTTGGCCGGCATTTGACGATCGCTCGTTCGCCCGCAACTCGTCGCCGTCTCGACGAGAACACGACCGCAACACGACCTCAACGCGACTGCAGCTCGTCGCCAACTGGGTGTGGGCCTCGCCGACCGATTCAACACAAACGGCGCGGCTTGATGACGCTGGAAATCGCTTCGGCCGCGTGGAGACATCATGGCCGAAACGGTTAAACGGTTGATCATCACATCGGAAGTGCCGGCCGAGCAGCGTCGGGCGGACCGGGTTGTGCAGCTGCTGACAGGGGCTTCGCGGCGGCGGACGCAAGGGCTGTTCGACCAGCAGTGCGTGCGATTGAACAATGGCGTTTGCTCCGAGCCCTGGCGATGGCTGGCGGACGCGGACGTGGTCGAGGTCCGTTACGACGACACGCAGCGGTACGCAGCGGTGAAGCGTCCACCGAAGCATCTTGGCTTCGAGGTGTTGTTCGAGGACGAGCATCTGATCGTCGTGGTGAAGCCGGCGGGTTGGCTGACAGTGCCGTCGCCCAAACGGGAGACGAACACGTTGGTGCAGCGGGTCGCCGAATACCTGACGAAGCGGAACCGCGGACGGCGGGTTTGGACGTGGGCCGTGCAGCGGCTGGATCGGGGCGTTTCGGGCGTCTTGGTGCTCGGCAGGGACGAGGCGGCCGCCGACGCCTTGCGTCAGCAATTCGCCGCCCACGAGCCGCAGCGGCGTTACGTGGCGATCGTCGCCGGTCGACTGGCCTCCGACCGTGGCGAATACCAATCGCGGTTGGGGGCTGGCGAGGGGCTGCGGCAGCGATCGGTGGACGACCGCGACGAGGGGCAGTGGGCGGTCACTCGGTACGTGGTGTCGCGCCGGCTGCCGGATTCCACGTTGGTGGACGTCGAATTGGAAACGGGCCGGCGGAACCAGATTCGGGTCCACTTCGCGGAAGCCGGCCATCCGATCCTTGGCGACAAAATGTACTCGCCGCAACGGGCCAGGCATTCCCGCTGGCCGCATGACCGTCTCGCCTTGCATGCCCGACAGCTTGGGTTTGTCCACCCGATCACGGGACAATCGCTGGAGTTCGAAACGCCGATGCCCGACGAGTTTAACGATTTTCTCGGCGGAACTGACGAACCGATGGTCTAATAGGCCGATAGAACGAAGAGCCTGTCGCGCGTTGGTTGCCGGAGCGACGAGGCGGTTCGCGGGCGCCTTACGGCGAGACGCCGCAGGGCCGGAGGGGGAACAGCTACGCAACCAATCGGGAGCGATGAGCGGATGAGCACACGGACCAGGATCGCAGGGGTGCAGATGGACGTTGCCTTCGCGGATCCCGAAGCGAATCTGCAACGCATGGAGGCCGCGATGGCGGAGTCCCGCCAAGCGGGAGCCCACTTGGCGATTTTCCCGGAATGCGCGCTAACCGGCTACTGCTTCGAGAGTTTGGACGAGTGCCGTCCATACGCTGAGACCGTGCCCGGACCGGCGACGGAACGCCTCGCCGCAACCGCCCGCAAACTGGGAATGTACGCAGTCTTCGGCTTGTTGGAAGCGGATGGCGAGCGGGTCTTCAACGCGTGCTGCTTGGTGGGGCCGGAGGGAGTGATCGGAAATTACCGGAAAGTCCACCTGCCCTATCTGGGAATCGATCGCTTCACGACGCCGGGCGACCGGGGGTTCGCGGTCCACGACGCGGGCGGTCTGCGAATTGGGATGAACATCTGTTACGACGGAGCGTTCCCCGAGGCGGCCCGGGTGATGGCCCTCGAAGGCGCCGACTTGATCGTTTTGCCGACGAACTGGCCGCCGGGCGCCGAATGCACGGCGGAATGCGTCATTGCGGCCCGGGCGCTCGAGAACGCCGTGTACTACGCGGCCGTCAATCGGGTGGGCGTCGAACGGGGCTTTCCATTCATTGGCAAGAGCAAGGTTTGCGATCCGAGCGGCCAGGTGATCGCGTCGGCCGAACCGCCGACCCCGGCGATTTTCTATGCCGATCTGGATCTCGAACGGGCGCGGAACAAGCACATCATCCGCGTTCCTGGGAAGCATGAAATCAACCGCTTCGCGGATCGCCGCCCCGAGTTTTATGGGCGGGTGTTGGCGCCGGTGTTGGTGCGGCGGCCGCCGATCGGATAGAGGACGAACTGGAGTTTTTTTTCGCGGGCCAGCGTGTTCCGCACCGCCGTAAAGGTCGGCGCCGCGCAGACCCCCTAAGCGATGGAAATTGCCAGCGTTTCGTTGACTTTGCGAATTTTACGTAACTATACTTCCTTGGGTTACGGATACCCTCAAACACGACTCGACACGAAGCGGACTCGTCGAAGGGCTTGGGATTATGACGCTGCTTGGCAAGATCCTCACGGTGCTGATTTTCATCATGAGCATCGTGTTCATGTCGCTCTCGCTCATGGTGTTCGCGACGCACAAGAACTGGAAGCTCGTGGTCAGCAACACCACGCCTGGCCAGACCCAGGGGCTCGTCCAGCAACTGCAGGCGAAGACTTCCGAGGTCGAGAACCTGAACAATCAGCTGGGGCGGTTGAAAGACCAATACGCCGCCGAGCAAGTCGCGCGGTCGTACGCTCTCTCGGCCCTCTCGACGAAGCTCACGCAGCTCGAACAGCAGTTGCAGCAACGCGAGACGGAACTCACGAATCTTCAAGGCGCGCACACCGAGCAAACGGCCGCCTTGCAAACGCTCGAAACCAACAACAACCGCCTGCTCGAAGAAGTCGCGAAGCTGCGGGACAGCGTGCGGGTGGCGCAGAACGACCGCGATTCGCAGTTCCTCAAGGTCGTGGAACTCACCGACCAGTTGAACTCAGCGATCGGCGTCGAGCGTTCGTTGAAGGAGAAGCGCGAGCAGTTGGTTGAGCAAGTCGCGCAGATGAAGCGCGTGATGGACGCGAACGGGTTGACGATCAACATCGATACCGACGCGATTCCGCCGAAGATCGACGGTGTCGTGCTGGCGATTGGTGGGAAAGACCTGCTGGAGATCTCCTTGGGTTCCGACTCGGGATTGAAAGCCGGCCATGAGATGGAAGTTTATCGCGGGGCCACTTACTTGGGCCGTGTCATCGTGGTGAAGGCCGAGCCGAACCGGGCGGTGGCTCGCATTCTCCCTGAATACCGCAAGGGCTCGATCAAGAAAGACGACCGTGTCACAACAAGGCTGGGCTAGTGCGCCGTCGGCGCCGCAAAAGCAAAGCTTCAGCATCTATACCATGATGCTCGCGGTGTCGTTCATGGCACTGACCGCGAGCTGGGTGATGCTGCAAGCGGAAGTGAACAAATACGGACCGTTCCCGCACTGGGACACGTCCGCCGCGAAGAATCCGCCCCCGCCTCCAGCCCCTGCGGCGGCTGGTGGGGCCGTTCCTGGTGGCGACCCGGCCAATCCCGGCGCTCCGGCACCCGACGGCGGTGTCCCAGCCGCTCCGGGCGTACCCGGTGTCGATCCGGCTGGCGGCGTCCCCGGCGGACCGGCCGGCATGCCGATGGCTCCGGGCGGCGCCCCAGGCGCTCCGGCGGGCATGCCGATGATGGCCCCCGGCGGAGTTCCCGGCGGACCGGCGGGCATGCCGATGGCTCCCGGCGGTGCCCCAGGTGCTCCGGCTGGCATGCCGATGATGGCACCCGGCGGTGTCCCTGGTGGACCGGCGGGCATGCCGATGGCACCCGGCGGAGTTCCAGGTGGACCGGCTGGCATGCCGATGATGGCACCCGGCGGAGTTCCAGGTGGACCGGCTGGCATGCCGATGGCACCGGGCGGAGTTCCCGGCGCACCGGGCATGATGCCTGCGGCTCCTGGCGCGATGCCTGCGGCTCCTGGCGCGATGCCTGCGGCTCCTGGCGCGGCACCTGCCGCCCCAGGCGCGGTCGCACCGTAGCCTACCACCTACCACGCCCTGGCAACGAACTGCCCCCTCATCAGCCGAGCCGCGCCAGCGGCCGGT
>JBIKVL010000391.1:0-5073 GCA_044356875.1 Pirellulaceae bacterium
GGCAACTAGCAACTGGCAACTGGCAACTGGCAACTGGCAACTGGCAACTCACTCGTAACGCAGGGCGCGGACGGGGTGCAGGCGGGCGGCGCGGAGCGACGGCAGGACGCTGGCGGCCACCGCGATGAATACGGCCCCGACAGCGACCCAGGCCACAGTGAACGGTTTCACGATCGTCGGTATTTGCTGGAAGTAGTAAATCGTCGGATCGAACACCTCCTGGCCCGTTACCCATTCCAAGCCCGCCGCGATCTGGTTGATGTAGGCCACGAACAACAACCCTAACACCATGCCGACGCCCGAGCCGACGATGCCGAGCGACAGCCCGTAATTCAAGAAGATGCTCGCCACGCCGCCGCTGGGCGCGCCGAGCGATTTCAGGATGCCGATGTCGCGGGTCTTCTCGACCACGATCATGAAGAACGTCGCGAGGATTCCGAAGCCCGCGACCGCGATGATCAGGAACAACAGAATGTTGAGGATCGTCGTTTCCATCCGCACGGCGGCGAGCAACGGTCCCTGAAGATCGCGCCAAGTCTCGATACGGTATTGGTACTGTTCAATCGGGAACCGCCGCCGCAGTTTGTCCCGGGCCGCATCGAGATTGGCGCCTTTTCGCAACCGCAACTGGATCGACGTCACCGCCGCGACGCCGGAGCGTGGATCGATCATCCCCCGCAAATCCTGCAAACGGCTGAGCGGCACGAACGCGAAACTCGAGTCGTATTCGCTCATCTTGCTCTCGTACATATCCACGATCGTGAACTTGTCACTAACCGCCTTCGGCGGCTGGCCCGAGTTGGGAAAGGTGATTTGCACATCGTCCCCAGGCCGCGCGAGAAAGAAGTCCTGCACCGTTCCGTCCTGCGATCGATGCCGAACGCTGGTGATCGCGATCCCCAACACGATGCCCGTGTGCTGCTCCGTCAATTCGTCAAACACATTCGGCGGCCCCTCGGCTGTCGGCCCCAAGCTGGCCTGCCCCACGTTCGGCTGCCCTTCAACTCCTTGGCTGGCGACGCCGAGCGGACTCGCGGCGTCTGACAGTCCCGGCTCGACACCGCCCGGCCGACGGCGACGGAACGGATCCTGCGGCACTGGCTCCGCGACGGGAGATTCCTCGGCGGCGAGCGGCGTTTCGGCAGCGAGCGGCGTTTCGGCGGCGCGGCGCGTCTCCGTGGCGCGCAGCACTTCCTCGCGGTAGGCGCGCTCTGTGCCAACGCGGAGGCGCCGATGTTCCCAACCCGAGGATGGAAGCGGCGCGTCGAACCCGCCGTCCCGCAGCAAGAAGCTCAATTGCTTCCGGTTTTCGGGATGCTTGAGATACTTGCTGAAGTCGCTGACCGAGCCATAGGTCCGTTCGTCGATTCCGATCAGCATGACCTGCTGCGTCACCCACTGCCCACGGACCTGGCAATTGAGCATCGCGGGGACGCGAACCGCCGCCGTCACCCCTTCCAGTTCGTCGCCCAACTCTTCGCGGATGATCCGCTCGTGGGCGTCCGGCGCGGGAATGCCACCTAGTCCGATGCTTTCCACGACCACGTCGGACAGGATGCCGTGGAGGCGGTCGTGCATCTCCTGCGTGAACCCTTCCATGACGCTGTTGACGATGATCATTGTCGCCACGCCCAGCGTGACGCTGATGATCGATGCGAGCGCGATCCAGCGGCTCCGCAAGTACCGCCATGACAACAACAGCTTGTACATCGCCAATCCTTTGGCTGTGAACGGTTCCCAGGTCTCCGCTCAGGGGCCCGCGAAACCGTCTATCCGTACCGTCTATCCGTACCGTCTATCCGTACCGTCTATCCGTACCGTCTATCCATGCTGCTCGGGACGCAGCAATGGGAACAAAATCACGTCGCGGATCGTCTGGGCGTTGGTGAGCAGCATGACCAAACGGTCGATGCCGATGCCCAGGCCGCCGGCGGGCGGCATGCCATGCCGCAGCGCGCGGATGAAATCGTGGTCCATGCGGGCCATCGAGTCTTCCTCGGGCATGCCCGCCAACTGCGTGCGGAACAGCTGTTCCTGCAAATCGGGATCGTTGAGCTCGGTGTAGGCGTTGGCCACTTCCATGCCGTGAATGAACAACTCGAAGCGTTCCGCCACTTCCGGCCGCGATCGCTTGCGTTTCGTCAAGGGACAGATGCTCGACGGATAGTCGATCACGAACACCGGTCCGACCAGCGAGTCTTCGACCTTTTCCTCGAACACGAAACTCTTCACGACGTCGGGGTGCTTGCCCTTGGTTTCGAACCCGAGCGCGTCGGCGAAGGCGGCGACCGCCACCGCGTCGTGCGGATCGATCCCGGTGTGCTCACGGAACAGGTCGTCGTAGGAGCGACGCGCGAATGGCGGAGTGAAATCGATCGTCTTATCCGCCCAAGGCAGCACGTTGCCACCGCCCGTTGCCCGGATCGCGTCCAGGATCAGCCGCTCGGTCAAATCCATCATCGACTCGTAGTCGCCGTAGGCTTGGTAGACTTCGAGCATCGTGAATTCGGGATTGTGCCGTGGACTGACGCCTTCGTTGCGATACACGCGGCCCAGTTCGTAGACCCGCTCCATTCCGCCGACCATCAACCGCTTGAGATGCAGTTCCAGGGCGATGCGCAGGAAGAGCGGAATGTTGAGCGCGTTGTGATGGGTGTTGAACGGTCGAGCGGCCGCGCCGCCCGCGATCGAGTGCAGCGTTGGACCTTCGATCTCGACGAACCCTTGTCCGCCCAGCGTTCCACGAATCGACTGCACGATCTTGGTTCGTTTGAGGAACCGATCGAGCACTCCCTCGCCGTAGGCCAGATCGACATACCGCATCCGCTGGCGCAGTTCGGGGTCGTGCAACCCATGATGCTTGTCCGGCGGCGGCTCGATCGACTTCGTCAGGAAATGCAGGTTTTCGGCGAAAATCGTCAGTTCGCCCGTCTTCGTCCGTCGCAGCTCGCCGTCGACTCCCACCAAGTCGCCGAGGTCGAAGCAATCCGACAGTTCCCAGTTCCGCTCGCCCACCTGCGCCTTGCCGACGAACAGTTGGATCCGACCGGTCCAATCCTGGATGTCGATGAATTTCAGTTTGCCCGTATCGCGGAGCAGCACGATGCGGCCCGCCGCCCGCACTTTCGGGCCCCGCATCTCCCCCGCGCCCTGCGCGCCCAGCCACTGCCGAAACGCGTTTTGATCCTGCCCCGTGAAGTCCGGGACCGCCACCGCGCCGCCGTCCGCTTTGTGGAATTGAACTTCGCCGGCCCGATCGCGAATTGAGCCGACTCCGACGCGGTCGTCGAACCGCTGGCCCCACGGATCGAGCCCCAAGGCTTCGATCCGCCGCATCTTCTCTCGCCGTGAAGCTTCGTGCAGGCCGACTTCGGCAGGGCCCGCCGAAGCGGGAGTGCCTTCAGGAGAGGCTGGGGATGGCGACGGTACGACGGGGTCGGACATGGAAGCCTGCTGATTCCGGGAACCTGGGGACAACGGGCGGCATTGTCCGGGAATCCCCGCAGGCGGTCAATGTCAGTAGTCGTACCACAACCCCATGCCGACTTGCTGTTCAAACTGGCTGTAAAACGAATACTGCGTGCTCATTCCGTTCACATACTGGAATCCAACCCGCAGCAGCCGGCCATTCTCGTCGCTGACCCAAGCCCAACCCGTTTGCAGCGTGAAATGGCCGCTGTAGTCCAGTTCCTGCCGAATGTGACCGTTGGCCGCGAAAAACGGCTCGCCCGAGAACCCCGTGGGCGCGATCGGAGCATAGTCGACGCCGAATTGGAATTCCCACGGCTTCGCCACGTCAGAGTGGAACGCCCAAGCCATCTCGCCATAGATCCGCAGTCGTTCCGTGATGAAAAACGTTTCGCCGAGCACGAAGCAGTCGCGCGAGTAATTCAGCCGCGGATAGCCGGGGTTTTCGAGCAAGAATTCGTCGCCCAAGTGCGAGCTCAAGTGGTAGTAGCCGAATTTCGTGCGGAATCGGCCTGCCCCGTACGTGATCGGCAGCCCACCGCGGAAATCGACCGCCCGCACATTGACGTCATTCGTGATGTCCAGCCGCACCTGCGCCGAGCCTTCGGCGTCGATCTGCCATCCATTCGGCAACACCGGGTCGCGATCGCCATAACGCAACAATCCGACTCGGCCGCCCAACACCGCGTCCCACAGCCAACCGTCGCCCGAGATGTTCACGTGCTGGCTCGCCAGCCGCGATTCCTTCAAGCCCGCCAAGTACGACTTGTATATCAGGCTCGAAGGCAACAACTGCCAAGTCCACTCGCCGTCGTACCCGCCCCGTCCATCGTCGAGATACGAGTCCAAGTCCAGGTAGGAACTTCCAGGCGGTTCGTTGGCCCCTGGCGCGGGCGGCCCCGCAAATCCAGGAACGAGCCGATCCGATGGACTCGCCGAATCGTCATCGAAGCCGATCGCGGGCCGTTGACTGAGCCGCACGACAGGGCCGCCCGCAGCGTCCCGCGGCGGCCGTGGCAGTGGACCGATCGTCCCGCTCGCGGCGGCGGCTGAATGCGGATTGATCACGCCGGTTCCGATCGTGACGGGACCGATGCTGTCCGCGCCATCGTTTTCCGTCGCGTTCAGAGAGGGCGGAGTCGCGTCTGGCACCGCCTCAGCGTCAACCGGTGCGTCAACCGGCGAGTCTATCGGTGCGTCAGGCATCGCATCAGGCGACACGGTGGGCGGGGCCACGCTGGGAGGGATGGCCTCGGCCGTCGCGCTTTCCGCTCCATTCGCCCTAGCCCCAACCAACTCGGACGACGCCGTGACATCGACGGATGCGGAGCCCTCCGCACCAACCGTTGGCTCAGCTGGCACCTCGTTCGTCGACTCGCCACCTTGGGTCGCGTACGCTTGAACCGCGGCCGGTTCCGCTCCTGGCACGTCATCCTCGGCGTTTGCGGCCTTCACTAGCCGCTTGCCACCGGTAAAACGGTCTTGGGCTTTCGAGGACCACTTCGTCCGACTCGTGGAGTTTGCCGTGGCCGCCGCGCGTTGGGCGGTCGTGGCCGTTGTGACGGTCGATCGCCGAGCCGGGGTCCCGCGACTCGCCGCCCCCCC
>JBIKVL010000392.1:0-5072 GCA_044356875.1 Pirellulaceae bacterium
CCCCAGAGCGCCACCCGATTGACCGGCGATGGGAGTCGATGATTACGGTGCTGGAAGGCCGTTTGCCGGTGATGGTCCACGCCGACGAGTCGCAACAGATCCAGGCGGCGGTGGCGTTTTGCCAACGGTACGGCCTGAAACTCATTTTGCACGGCGGCTACGACGCGCCGCGGTGCGCCGAACTGCTCAAGCAGCACAACGTCCCGGTAGTGTTGGCGGGCACGTATCGGCTACCGCTGCGACGCTCGGATGATTACGACGCGCCGTACACCGTTCCCGAGCGGTTGCGGCAAGCGGGGGTGAAATACTGCATCGCGTCGGCGAAGGGCCATGGGGCCTCGAATGCCCGCAACTTGCCCTATCAAGCGGCGAACGCGGTCGCCTTTGGCTTGCCGGCCGACGAGGCGCTGCGGGCGATCACGCAGTACCCGGCGGAAATCCTGGGAGTGGCTGCCGAAGTTGGCTCGCTGGCGGTGGGCAAGCATGCGACGCTGTTCGTGGCGACGGGCGACCCGCTGGAAACGCCGACGCAAATCGTCGACGCGTACATACAGGGCCGCCAGGTGTCGCTGAACGATCGCCACAAGACGCTCTGGCGCAAGTACCAACAGAAGTACGAGCGGCAAAAGTAGTCGTCGGGGCTCGTGCCAAGCTTGATAGCGGCGCGCCACGTGATCCAAACGTGGGAGTGGCGCTCCGCGTCCGTTCCACGGTCGCTCCTTCCCTCCCTTCTAATATTACGGCCTTTCCGACCTCCCTCGATCATGCGTCTGATCGCCCGCCTGATCATGCGTCTGAACGCCCGCATGGTTGCCCGAATGATCGCCGGAATGATCTCCCGAGTGCGTGTCGTGGGTTACGCGTCTTCCTTTAAGCTACGCCATCGGTGGGTGACAGTGGCGGTCAGCGCAGTTCCCGCGCCGGGGTGCGACATCGAAGTCGTGAACCGACTTCGACGAGCCCAACCCACATCGAGCCCCGCCGCAGACTTGCGGTGGCATAGTGCGTCCGCGTCGCGTGGCCGCCGCGTGGCCGCCGCACCGCTTCGACAAGGCCCATAGACTGTCTCCTGCAATTTCCCGGCGTGGACGAGCGGCATCCCGGCCAGCGTTCGTGGCCTGGTTTCGTCGATAAAGCCACTGGCGAGCGAGCCGGCGTCGTTGACTCAGCTGCATCGCCCAACGTGGGGAATTGAGCGGCCGATCCATGATGGAAGCTTCTGCAAGGCAATAGTTTACGAATTTCGCATTCCGAGTTGCCGAAGCCACAAACCGCCCGCCGATCGCCCGCTGGCAAAATCGCCATCAAAAGGAGACAGTCTATTTTTGATTGGGGTTTGGCCGCAGGCCGCCTCGGCGAGGCCCGAGTCCACGCGGATTTCACGTATAGTAGACGGCGTTCGCGAGGCCCTCGGCGTCGTTCAAACTGCCACGGACGCGACGAAGAAGTGAGGGTGGGCTTCGCGGCGCTAAGATTTAGCCCAAATTGACACTCGCCCACTCCGTAGACGGGGTGGCGTGAGCCGTTTCGCGTTTCCGAAGCCTCGCCGCGCGCAACAGACCCCGGAGCTGTTCAGCGACAGCTTTTTCGAACGGCATTCGCGGATCAGTCGACAGCGATTCTGGGCCGTATCCCGTGCGACTGTAGGCCTAGATCCGCGGGATCACAGATCCCCGCAGCCGCCCACCCGGCCGCCCGGCCGCCCGCCCGGCTACCCAAGCGGCGGACTAGAATCCGCCACGAAGCGCCGACAGTCACGTCGCATCGCGGACGCGGTCCGCGCCATCCAGAGAAAGCGACGCGTGATCGTCTTCACCGCGTCTTCCCAGTTTGCCGCGTTAAAGCCGTAGTGAAGCCAAGCTTCCGGCAACTCCTTCGGCAGCCTCAATGCGGGCGTTTCCAACTCAGGGTCGTCACCCACCGCACTAACGATGTTGCTCGCCAGCCAGTCCAGGTAGACGTCGA
The DNA here is from genome assembly GCA_044356875.1 of Pirellulaceae bacterium. GTDB lineage: Bacteria > Planctomycetota > Planctomycetia > Pirellulales > Pirellulaceae > CAIXSC01. The sequence continues at coordinate 1,966 of JBIKVL010000392.1, forward strand.
GCGGCAAGCGATTGAATACCGGCGACTTCTTCGCCACCCCTGCGGTGCCGCAGGTTCCCGCCGCTGAGATACCACCGTCGGTAGCCTCACCCGCGACACGCTCCGCCTCGGCAGAATCGCTCGCTTCCGCCGCTCCGTTCGCGTACACACCACTCGAATCAGCGGTGCCCGCGCTCTCCGCAGCGGCCTCGCCCTCCGACTGGTCCGACGCAAGTTGCCGATGCGACTGATTCGAAACATGCGGCTCATCCGATGCGGGCGACGCCTCGGACTCCGACACAGGCGACTCGGCCGAACTCTGCGAGACCTCCTCGGTCAGTTCGCCCGCCAGCCAATCCCCATCGCCATGGAGCCGAGCATAAGCCGCCGTGAACCGGGAACTCGCCAAGTCATTCGCGTGCCCCAAACGCACAGCTAGGGAATTGATCTGCAAGCTTGTTGCCAAACGCTGCTCGCCGTCTTCGAGCTTGTCGGCGTCGAAACGCTCGGCGAAGAAATGCCCTCGAACTCCATCCTCCTTGTTGGCCGCCCGCGCGATCGGCTCCTTGAGCATGATCATGAACCAGCTGATACGACTGAGGCGTCGTCGCAGTTCAGCCAACCGCTTGGGCTTGGCGAGTTCCTCCTTGATCTGCTCCGCAGTCGGCTCCGCCTTGAGACCAAGACTCCACCGTGACAGCCGGAGCCAGCGGCGGACCACCTCCTCGGGCGACATTTTTCGCGCTCGGTCCGGTCGATTCCGGAGCACCACATGGAATTCGTTGTCCAAGATGGCGAAGTCCAGAATGTCGATCGCGAACAGCAGAGCGAGCGCCCGCAATCGAAGGAAAATCCATTCCTGGCGGTGGATCGGATTGAGTCCACCAGGGGTGCGATCGCGGAAAGAACTCCGCCGAGCGCAACGGGTACTGACGTGGTAAGTGCCGGGTCGGGATTCGTCGATCACCTTCCCGCGCGCACGACGAGGCATGGGGAAATCTCCTGACGATTCATAGACTTGCCCCACGCGCTCTGAAATGATTCGCGTCATCCCACGAAATGTCCAGAGCGCGAACCGAAAAATCTTGCGAAATTTTCCAACCTCCGCTGCATGGCACAACGCAATGCTTTCTTGACCGATTCCGCCCTCTGGCCGGCCAACTCCCGCAGCGTGAATTCCCATGCCACCATCAGTCCCACCACCAACGCTTTCACACGCTGTTAAACCGCTTTGTTCTTTACCCTCTTTGCCAACTTGGCTGCTATTCACCGAGAGGGCTTAGCCAAAAAGGCCGATCAACACTCGAATGGCGTGAGCACGAACATTGACCCGCTAACCGCGACATCCACACGGCGGTTGATGGTGCCTGTCGCGATTGGCGTATCTTCGTCAGGGTTGCCGCCATCGGTTGGTGAGTTGGGCGGTTAGTTAAGTCTCTGTATTGAAGTAAGGCACACGGGTCGGTAGCTGACTTCGAAAAGCCTGTCTTGGATCATACGGCGTCACCGAGGTGTCCTGCCGACACGACTTCACGTAGCTCCGACTTCCCGCAGCTCAGCTCTGCCTACGTGCCGCTTTGCCGCCAAGCCGCTTGGGATCTGAAGTCTATACGTGGAAGATGGTTGCGAATCGCGTATCCCGAATTGTCGAAGCCGCGAACCGCCGGCCAATCGCCCGCCGGTCAATCGCCCGCAGGTGAAACCGCCACCAAAAGGAGACAGTCTATTTTTGATTCCGGCTTGGCCCGAGGCCGCCCCGGCGAGGCCCGGGTCGACGCGGATTTCAGACGTTGTGAATGGCAGGTGAGCGGCCGACGGTCGTGTTCAGCCGGCCACCAAAGCGACATTGCGCACGGAATGAGCTTCGACTCGCTTGACGTCAGCCCAAATCAACACTCGCCCACCCTGCGTGAACACCCGAGATGCCGCCATTTCTCCAATTTGACATTCTTGTGCTCGCGGTCACTCCCGGACGCCTCAGGCCGACGGCTCCTCGCTCGCTGCCGCAGCGTCAGCCATTTTTTTGGCTTCTGCTTTTTCCTTCGTCGGCTCCAATCGATAGCTCGGGATGTTCAATTCCAGAATCACGCTGTGATGCACCAAACGATCGATCGCGGCAGCCGATTCAGCTTGAACTTCGCCAGATTCTCATCCAGCGGCAAACGCGAATCGAGCAGCATCGCCTCGATCCGAGAGCTCAGTCAATCCGTGACCATCGCAAACCTCGAACCGTTAAAGGTTTCGCGATTCTGCGCCCGGCACAAAAAGGTCTATCGGGGATTCATGGGGAGGGCCCGCCGAAGACTCGTGCCTCGCCCAACTTCCGAGCCACGGCGCAAACCGGCGCGGCGATAGCCGCACGCTACGACTCCTTCGATGGCGACCCACTGGAAACGCATTGGGCCCCACAAAAGATCAGAAGATCTAATTGTCGCCATACACAACCCGAAGGGCGAGTTGCACCCCGCTCCACTACCGCGCATTCCACTCCACTCCATCTGACGAAGTCGCCAAACAACCCTCGGCGAACCCCAACGCGCCCCCGATCGCCGATTGCCGATTGTTGCCCAACGGTCGCAAACAGGCTTGACATGCAATCAGCAAACGATACTATTTGCAACGCAGTTGCGGTTATTGGACGATCTGGGTTGCTGGGGGCGTCGAGCACCACGACAGTCGATCAGGGATCGATGGAGAGCAGGGCATGTCGGAGTTGGCAGCGGCCGATCGGCATTCGTCCGGGTCAGCGGCTTCATCGCGGGCTTCGCGACGCATGTCGCCTCGAGGTTGGTGGGCGGCATTGGCCCGCGTGAATGGCTGGGCGAACCATGACTTTTGTCCATGGGCGAACCGCTATTTTCTTTGGCTGAGGTCGCCGCTTTCCTGGATGGTCGTTGCGTCGATCGCTTCGGGGCTGGTTGGAGCGTTCGCGGTTCCGCAAGGCTGGGTTGTTTGCGGGGCGCTAGTGGGCACGGCGGCTCTGGGAGCGATTTGGCCGTGGCTCGTCATTCGCGGTGTCGCCGCCGAGCTATCGTTCGAGCGAACTCGCTGCCACGAGGGCGACGAGGTCATTGTGGAAGTGGCAGTTTCGAACCGGTGTCCCTGGCCGGTTTGGGGTTTGCTCATGG
>JBIKVL010000393.1:0-5052 GCA_044356875.1 Pirellulaceae bacterium
CGGGGCGAAGTGCTCGCCGCGTTGGACCCACGCAAGCTGCAGCGATCGTTCTTCTTCGAAACCTCGCTGCTGGCGAACCTATATCTGCTGGGCGCCGTCATTCGCGATGTGCCGATGCCCGCGCGGTACGGTGACGAACAGTCACATCTTTCAATCACCCGCGTGCTGATCGAATTCCCGCCGAAACTGCTGCGCTGCTTCGTCAAACGGATTCTGTTGCGGAACTTCGTCTACGAGTTCTCCATGGAGAGCGTCTACCTGTTGTCGGGCATTCCACTTTTCCTCGGCGGCGTGCTGTTTGGCTTGGTGAAGTGGTATCAATTCATCCAGATCGGGGTCCCGGCTCCGACCGGAACCGTGGTCATTCCCACCTTGCTCATCATCCTCGGATTCCAATTGCTGCTCTCCGCTATCGGAGAGGACCTCCGCGCCGTCCCCCGCGATCCGCTCTGCCCGAATCCAGTCGAGAAACGCCCCACCGCCACGCTCACCACACCGCGGCGGTTAGCGGAAGACGAGCAAACGTTGTAAGCAAACGTTGTAAGCCGACGTTGTAAGCCGACGTTGTAAGCCGACGTAGGAGGGCCAACGTTGCGAGCCGACGTTGCGAGCTACGATCTCACCTTCAGACCTTTCGCGACCGCCGAAGAACTCCCCCGCACCTGCCAAAAAAAGGGCTCCGATGGAAATGATCCATCGGAGCCCTTGATCGTTGTCAGTTTTTTTAAACCGCAGTGCGTCTAGAGGCTCGCCGGAGGTGGCGTAGGTGCCGCAGGTGGCTTCGCCACGCCAGCGGGCGGCTCCCCGGCTTTCGAACCAGCACCGGGCGCCGCGCTGGTCGGGCCGCTGGTCGGCATCGGATCTGGCTTCTCCGGCATGGACGAGGACGAGTCAGGTCCACCACAGCCGATGATCGCTGCGGTGATGAAGGCCAAGGCAAACAGGCGCAAAACCCAATTACTCACAAAAACCCCCAACACAACTGAGTGTGAAACAAATGACGACCGAACCACGCGTACGCGGGCGCTGCGGAGCCGCCACTAATTGTTGAGTGTGACGACTTGCCCCTCAGCCATGCTCGACACATAGCGGAAAGCCAAGCGGTCGACTTGCCAAGTGATATTTCGCACCGAACCATCGCAGTAGACGAACAACACGCCACCCGGATGCTCGCTGCTGAACTGATACCAGTTGTGGGAGAAGTTCGGCCCCGTGGTGCCGCGGAGATTCCAAGCGCTCGGCATACCGCCACAGCCCATCCAGCTATAGGCGTACTCCAACTGCTTGGTCTGTGTCGAACCGTTAACAAACCGACCTCCCACCGCTTCGCCGAACGCCAAAGTGTTCGAGGTTCCATCAACTACGGCCGCAAGGTTGTTCATGCTGCGGTTGGTGAACGCGCCCGCGAATTGCTGCCAGCCACCGCTTGCCCCTGCGGACAACGGAATCGTTCCCAAACCACCACTAGCGCTGAGGTAGCTTGTTCGTCCAATCTGGTTCGAGCCACCGAAATAGGCGCCCGTCAAGGTGCCGCTGCCGTCCAATCCGTAGGTGTGCAGCAAAGCGAAGGTACCGCCGGTGCTGCTGTACGGGTTCGTCGAAGGGCAGAGGAAAGCGTTCACCCGGGTTTGCGCCGCGTTCCAATCGCTCGCCAACCCCCACCACACCGGCACCGACCCCGTCGGCCACGGATTCTGCTGGGCGTTCGACGTCGGTTGCATCGGATCTTTCACCGTTTGAATCTGGTCATAGATGTTCTGTTGTTCCACGTAGGGAAGAAGAAACGGAATGGTTCCCAGCCACTGCGTATTGGAATATCCGGGACCGGTAAACGAGTTGGTCCCGCAGTAGCCCGGCGGCAAGCGGCCGTAGGTGTCGTGGAAATTCTGGGCGGCAAGTCCGAGTTGCTTGAGGTTGTTCGTACACTGCGTCCGCCGAGCCGCCTCGCGGGCTGCCTGAACCGCAGGCAGCAAAAGCGCAACCAGTACGCCAATGATGGCGATCACCACCAGCAGCTCCACAAGCGTGAAGGCGGATCGCGCCTTCCCACCCACGTTGGACCAACGTTCGGCACGAATCATGGCAATGCTCCCGAAATAATGAACTTTTCGACAACGCCAGAAGAACACAACGGCTCTAGGTCACGTTGTCGCGAATGACAACCAAGCGATTCTTAACAGAACCCATAGGTTTGCCAACTACTGAGCAACTCGCGCGCCATAAAAAATCTTGCGATTTTTCGCAACTTGGCGAGGTAAAGCTGGTTTGAGCACGGTTCAATCCCGTGGGATGGGTGGAGCCGCTGTGGTTCCTTTTGGTGATGGCAGCGAGGTTGTCCCTGGAATTTTCGCCAAGTTCACCTGTGCCACCACGCCGTGCGGACGGCTCGACGAATCGATCTCTCACCAGCCCCCCCGAGTTGCTGGTGGGGCGACTTAGCGGCCCGAGTTAGCACCCGGCGGCTGTGAGCCGGGTGGCGGCGGGCGGCCACTCGGTGGCTTCACCGCTGGAGCGTTCGCTGGCGAAGCGTTGACGAGCGGCGAGGGCGATGCCGGACCGGAAGGCGATGCCGAACCGGAGGCAGATGCCGGACCGGACGCAGATGCCGAGTTCGGCAGCGAATCCGTTGCGGGCCGTCGAGGTGGAGGAGGAGGAGGCGGTGGTGGTGGAATTTTGGAACCGCCTCCAGCCGCGCCAGCCACGGAGTTGGTTACCGCCGTGCCGCCACGCCGACGGGATTCCTGAAAACGAATGTGGTTCGGCCCCAGTTTGATCATGTCGCCACTGGCCAACTCCCGAGATCCCTGCACGCGTTGTTGGTTGACGAACACGCCGAGTCGCGACTGAAGGTCTTCCAACAGGAACGATCCATTGGCTTGCCGCGTGATGCGGCAATGTTCAATCTCCAAGTCGCGATTTCCCGGACCAAGAAAGGGCAACGGCAAGTGATCGCCACGGCCGAGCACCGTGACGGGGCGACTGATGATCAGTTGCCGGCCGGTGCGATAACCGTCGACCACGGTCAACCAAGCTTCACGGAGCACCACCTGTGTCAGCCCAATCAACGCGCCCAGGCAAAGCCCCAAGATCACGAATGCCGCCGCTCGACTCGCAATCCCCGAATCCGACGCCAGCACGTAAACCAGCGGGTTGAAGAGCAGTCCGCCGACCATGCCCCCAAGCAACCCGCCGAAGATGCCGTTGCGGATGCGGCGCCACGACCGATCGGCCAGCCCGTCGACCACCCCCACGGCCAGTCCCAAAACCATGAAGCCGACGAACCGCGGCAGACCGATGCTGGCATAGGCCGCGTTGCCAATCAGCATGCCCACCAGTCCGCCGATCCCACCACCCGCCGCGCCGAGGGCCATCCGTCCGATGAGTCGCGCGAAGCCGCCGGTGCCCATGGCGGACGCCGCCGTCAGGCCAGCCCCGATCGCCGCCCCGACCATGCCGCCGACCACAGCGATCCCCAGCCAACCGCCGCGGGATGCGTCGCCCCTCAGCACGAAAAGCTCGCCAGCCAGCCAGCCGAAGAACGCGGCCCAGCCGCTGAAAATACCGCTGTAGTAAACCAAACGCGCGAGAGTCATAGCGGGGACAAGCTCCCAGAAGTTATCGTATTATCTTAAAGCATTCGTCGCCGTCCGGGAACTCAACGAGTCTAAACCCTGTTATCGACTGGCCGCGCCAACTGGCGGCGGACAATCCACGCTCGTCCCGTTCGCTCCCCACGGTGTCCTCTTTTGCGAGGCTCATCATGAACCGTCCGCCGCCTCCGCCCTCTCCGTCCGGTTCACGCCCACCGCAACCGCCCGCGCCGAGCGCGCCTCCGCCACCCGCGCCCGCTCCCCTGAAACCGCCCGCGGTAAATCCCGCCGCCACGAACATCCCGCCAGCCTCCCCGCCAGCCTCCTCGTCCCCATTCGCCGCTCCTCCGCGGCCCAGTCCGCCGCCGTCGCCGGCCAGTGCGCCTCGCCCACCCGCCCCGCCCCAAGCCACCGCGCCTCAAGCCAGCTCCCCGCAAGCCACCGGACCGCACTCGGCCCCGCTCGTGACGAGCGTTCAAGTGCCGAACGCGCCAGTGACGAACGCTCTCGGTGCCCCCCCTGTTTCTGGCCAAGGTTGGTTCGCCTGGATCATCGACATCGCGCTCGCCGTGCTGCTGGGAGGCGCGTTGCTGGCCGTCTTCGCCGTCGACGCCGTGTTGGCCCGCCTAGCGCCTCGAACGACGGCGGGACCGGCGCTGGTGGAATCGACCACGCCTGTCGCCGCGCCGTCGGTCGCCAAGCGTCTGCGGCTCGCTGTCACGCCGCACAAGTACGACGACATGGGCCGGCTGCTCAACGAACTGGGCGACGGCTATCGCTATGACACGCTGCGGGTCGAAGACTTCGACAAGATCGACGAGCTGCGGAAATACGACGTCGTCTTCGCGACCTGTGGGGAAACGCCGGAAGCATGGAAATCGGCGAACGGTTCGAGCTTCGAGGCCTTTCGCCGTTCGCTGCGCACTTACGTCGAGGAGGGTGGCACGCTGTACGCTTCCGACTGGCGGATGCAACTGCTGATGCTCGTGTTTCCCGAATGGATCGACCAGGAAAAGCTCAAGCCGGGCGACGCGCAGGAGATGACCGCGCAAGTCGTGGACGACGGCCTCCGCGAAGTGATCGGCCCTGACATCCACCTGAAGTTCGATTTGCCGAACTGGTACCCGGCCGCCTTTCGCGGCCGCGAAGTGAAAACGTACCTCAGCGGAACCTATGCCGCTCAAGGTTCGCGAGCCGAATCGCCACTGCTCGTCCGCATCCCCGTCGGCCGCGGCGCCATCGTCTTCACTTCGTTCCACAACGAAAAACAAAACTCGCGCACCGAACTCGAATTGCTCAAATACCTGGTCTTCGCCACCGTCACCGCGCGGGTGCAATCGGAAGTCTCCGAGACCATGCTTAAAGGCGGCTTCTCGTCCGCCAAGCAAAATCTGCTGAGCGCGTCCGCCAGCACGCCCACAGCCAGCTCGACCTACAAAAACTCCGCCCTGGGCGCCTTGAA
>JBIKVL010000394.1:0-5046 GCA_044356875.1 Pirellulaceae bacterium
CGGCGGCGGCTGCCGATTTCGGTCTCGCGGGCCAACTGTCCGTTCGCTCCGCCTACGGCTACTTGCTGGAAGGCGACCTGCAAGCGGCCGACGCCGCTCGACTGGCCCGCGAACTGCTCGCCGACACGGTGGTCGAAACGGTGTGCGTCGCGCCGGTGGGCTCCGAGTCGCTCGCCCAGCCGCCCGCCAGCGCCGATCCGGCCGCTCGGCTTGTCCATGTTCTTTTGAAACCGGGCGTCATGGATCCGGTCGCGCAGAGCGCTCGCGAAGCCATCGCCGACTTTGGCTTGCCGGTCGACGAAGTGCGGACGTTTCGCAAGCACTGGGTCGCGGGTCTGGACGACGCGGGTTTGCGCACGCTTTCCAGCCGCGTCTTGGCGAACGACTCGATCGAGCAGGTCGTGGCCGGCCCGCTGCGGCTCGACCGCCTCCGACTCGGGTCGAACTACCGGTTCGAACTTCGTCGAGTGCCGCTCCGCGAGCTGACCGACGACGGACTCACGCGGCTCAGCCGCGAAGGCCAGCTCTATCTGACCCTGGTCGAGATGCGGACGATCCAGCAGCACTTTCGCGAATTGGGACGCGATCCAACCGACGCGGAATTGGAAACGGTGGCGCAGACATGGAGCGAGCATTGCAGCCATAAGACGCTGGCTGGCCGCATCGCCTACCGCGACGAACGCGGCTCGCGACGCTTTGAGAACATGCTCAAAGAGACGATTTTCGCCGCGACGCAACAGTTGCGAAAACAGTGGGGCCCCGCCGACTGGTGCGTCAGCGTCTTCAAGGACAACGCGGGTATCGTCCGCTTCGACGACCAATACAACGTGGTGTTCAAGGTTGAAACGCACAATCACCCGTCGGCGCTCGAACCGTACGGCGGCGCGAATACGGGGATTGGCGGCGTGATCCGCGACCCGATGGGAACAGGGCTCGGCGCCAAGCCGGTGTGCAACACCGATGTCTTCTGTTTCGCGCCGCCCGACACGCCGGCCGAAAGCCTGCCGCCGGGCGTGTTGCATCCGCGACGCGTGATGAAGGGCGTGGTGTCCGGCGTGCGGGACTACGGGAACCGCATGGGCATCCCCACGGTCAATGGCGCCGTCTACTTCGACCCCCGGTATCTCGGCAACCCGCTGGTCTACTGCGGCAACGTCGGACTCATCCCGCGCGATTGTTCCGACAAAGCGCCGAAAGTCGGCGACTGGATCGTCGTGCTGGGTGGCCGCACCGGCCGCGACGGCATCCACGGCGCCACGTTCAGTTCGGCGGAGCTGACCAGCGAGAGCGAATCGGTCTCCGGCGGCGCCGTGCAGATCGGCAACGCGATCACCGAAAAGATGGTGCTCGATGTGCTCCTCGCCGCCCGCGATCGCCGGCTGTTCCACGCCGTCACCGATTGCGGCGCGGGTGGCCTTTCGAGCGCCGTGGGCGAGATGGGCGAAGAAATCGGCGCCGAAGTGTGGCTCGAAAAAGCCCCGCTGAAATACGACGGTCTGTCGTATACGGAAATCTGGATCTCCGAAGCCCAAGAACGCATGGTGCTGGCCGTGCCGCCCGAGACCTGGGACGAATTCCACGCGTTGTGCGCGTCCGAGGGCGTCGAGGCGACGATCCTCGGCCAGTTCGTTCCCACCGGCCGACTCGTGCTGAAATACCATGGCGAAGTGGTCGGCGACATGGCGATGAGCTTCCTGCACGAGGGCCGCCCGCCGATCGTCCGCGAAGCGATCTACGAACCGCGTCCTGAACGGCCGCTGGCCCGCGTCGCGAGCGGTTCGAATGCCGATCCGGCTTTGAGCGGCACGGCGGCCACAGGCGGCAATACGGCTACAGGCGGCAGTGCGGCTACAGGCGACACGGCCACAACAGCCGGAACGACGGCGACTTTGACGCGGATCTTGTCGTCGTTGAATGTCGCCAGCAAGGAATGGATCATTCGGCAGTACGACCACGAGGTCCAGGGCGGCAGCGTGATCAAGCCGTTGGTTGGCGTGGCGAACGACGGTCCGAGCGACGCGGCGGTGGTCCGCCCGGTGCTTGGTTCGCGTCGCGGCTTGGTGATCGCCTGCGGCATGAATCCGCGGTTCGGCGATTTGGACCCGTACCACATGGCGGCTGGCGCGATCGACGAGGCGGTGCGGAACTGCGTGGCGGTGGGCGCGGATCCGTCGCGGATCGCGATCCTGGACAATTTCTGCTGGGGCTATACCGATCGACCGGAAACGCTGGGCGCGTTGGTGCGAGCGGCACTGGCGTGCTACGACATGGCGATCGTGCTCGAGACGCCGTTTATCAGCGGCAAGGACAGTTTGAATAACGAATTCAGTTACATGATGGACGGACAAAAGCGCACGATCGCCATCCCCTCGACGCTGCTCATTAGCGCGCTGGGGCAGGTCGACGATGTGGCTCGCTGCGTCACCATGGACCTGAAGCAACCCGGCAATCTCTTATATCAAGTAGGCGTGACCCGCGATGAGCTGGGCGGTTCGCATTACGCTTTAGTCCAGGGGCTGGAGGGCGGCGCGGTTCCCAAGGTCGACGCCGCCGGCGCGAAGCGGCTCTTCGCCGCGGTCCATGCCGCGATCGCCGCCGGCGCTGTCCGCAGTTGCCACGATTTGAGCGAAGGCGGGTTGGCGGTCGCACTAGCCGAAATGGCGTTCGCCGGCGGATGCGGCGCTCGAGTGACCCTCGCCGGCGCCCCGGCCGACTTGGCTCCGCCGCCGGTGGGATCGCTCACCGGTCAGTCCCCGGACCGATCGGTTTTGGATGAGTTCGAAACACGACTGTTTTCGGAATCGCACACGCGGTTTGTGTGCGAAGTCCCCGTTTCCCGGCGGCAGGAATTCGAGTCGTTGATGGCGGGTATTCCGCACGGCATGATCGGCGAGGTGCTCGAACAGCCCCGGCTGATCGTGCATGATCGGCCCGATTCGGCCGCTCCGCGGATCGACGCCGACGTCCACGAACTGAAAGAAGCATGGCAAGCGCCGCTAAGGTGGTGAACCCTTAGCCCATCCGTGCCCGTCAGCTCAGCCCATCCGTGCCCGTCAGTGACATCCGTGGTTAAAACTCGGACCTCAAAAATCTATATTCGCGCGAACCCCACGGATCACCTCCCAACGAGCAACCGACAACCGACAACCGACAACCGACAACCGACAACCGACAACCGACAACTGACAACTGACAACTGACAACCGACAACTGAAAACTGAAAACCGCCACCCCCCAACCACCATTCCCCGCCATGCCCGCTCCACGAGTTCTAATCCTACGTGCTCCAGGTACCAACTGCGACCAGGAGACGGCGTATGCGTTTACGTTGGCTGGCGCGACGACCGAGGCTTGCCATATCAATCGCTTGCTGTCGGAACCCGGTTTGTTGGATCAATTCCAGATCCTCTGTTTACCGGGTGGTTTTAGCTACGGCGACGACATCGCGGCGGGACGGATTCTCGCCAACCAGTTCCGCCATCATTTGCTGGAACCGTTATCGCGATTTCGCGATCGTGGCTCGTTGATTTTGGGGATCTGCAATGGGTTCCAGATCTTGATCAAGTCCGGGGTGTTGTTGGCGGACGAGCCGGCCGGCGCGCCGGCGACGCTGACGTGGAATAGCGGCGGGCTGTATCAGGATCGGTGGGTGAATCTGCGGACGGCGAGCGACAGGTGCGTGTTTTTGCGGGGGATCGACCGGCTGTACTTGCCGATCGCGCATGCCGAGGGCAAGTTTGTGACCCGCGACCACGCGACGCTGGAGCGGCTCGGGGCGGCGGGCCAGTTGGCGTTGTGCTATGCGGCGCCCGAAGGCGGCACGACTGCGGGGTCGGGAGCAACAAGCGGTTCGCAGGGAGGTGAATTGCCGTTTCCGCTCAATCCCAACGGAGCGGTGGCCAACGTGGCGGGCGTGTGCGACGCGACGGGCCGCGTGTTTGGGTTGATGCCGCATCCCGAGCGGCACATTGATCCGACGCATCATCCGCGGTGGACGCGGATGCCGGCGAGGGCGGCTGGCGACGGATTGAAACTGTTTCAGAACGCGGTCGAGTATTTCGCTTAAGGGAGCGGCGGGGCCATGCGGAAAACCTTGAAGCAGCGGATAGAGGAAGGCGGAACGATCCGGACGTTCGCGATCGGCCGGGTGGTTCATCCGGTGGTGATCGAAATGTATGGGCTCGCCGGAGGCTTCCATGGCTTTTGGCTGGATCTGGAACACGCCTTTATCTCCACCGAGCAGATGGTGATGGCGTCGTTGGCGGCGAAGGCGCACGACATGGACTGTTTCGTGCGGCTGGCTCCGACCAGCTACGCGACGGTCACGCAATGTTTGGAGACCGGAGTGGGCGGTGTGATGGCCGCCCAGATCCAGTCGGCGGAGCACGCCGAGCAATTCGTGCAGTGGGCCAAGTTCGCTCCGCGGGGACAGCGGGGGTTGAATTTGAGCGGCCGCGACGCCAACTACACCCACAAGACGGCCGCGCAATTCATCGCGGACGCCAATCGGGAGCACATGACCGCCATCCAGATCGAAACGCTCGGATCGCTCGCCGATGCCGACGCGATCGCGGCCAACGACGCGGTCGACCTGTTGTTTATCGGGCCGGCCGACCTGTCGATCGCGCTGGGAGTGCCCGGCCAATTCCACTCGGAAATCTTGTGGGAGGCGATTGGCAAAGTGGCGGCCGCTTGCCAGCGGCATGGCAAGGCGTGGGGAGCGGTGGTTCCCGATCCGAAGTTTTGCGACCGAGCGATGGAATTGGGCTGCCGGATGCCCACGATGGGCAATGAAGTGGGCGTCATGCGCCGCGGGATCGAATGGTTCCAGAACGCCTTCGGCAGCCAGTTCCCGAAGTCGTCCTAGTCCAGAAACGGTCGGACGCGACCGCTGATGGAGGACTGATTCACGGCGGGTTCACGGCGGGTTCACGGCCGATTGAGGACTGGTTCTCGGCGGGTTCACGGCGGGTTCACGGCGTAGGCTGCGTGAGTTTGTCCAGCAAGCCCATGACGACTTGGCGATAGACCTTTTCCAAGAGCGGA
>JBIKVL010000395.1:0-5027 GCA_044356875.1 Pirellulaceae bacterium
GTGGCGGGCTGGCAGGCCTATTTCGGAGGCAAGCCGTAGGACATCGGCTTCGTCCATTTCGGCAAGCTGGAAGGGTGGGCTTTACCGATTTTTCCAGTTGTCCGGATTGTCCGCACTTTGCGCGAACGCGTTGTCGCGGGGAATGCCTTTGGGACCGCCGGTTTGAGCGCCAGCGGGATTGTCGTAGCGGGGTTTGCCTGTGCGGAATTGACCCCCAGGGGATGGCTAGGTATCGTGACCGCTCCAAAGTGCCAAGGATGCCGCTCGTGAAGCATGCCGCGATTGGTCCGATTGCGATTCAACTACCCGAACGCGTGGAGACCAATGAGGATCTCCAACGCGAACATCCCGATTGGGACATGGAGGTGATCGCGCGGAAAACGGGGATACGTGCGCGGCATATCGCGGCCCCGGGCGAGTGCGCGTCGGATTTGGCGGTGGCGGCGGCGGAAAAGCTGTTTCGCGAACACGCCATTGACCGCGCTTCGATCGATTTCCTCTTGCTTTGCACGCAAACGCCCGATTATCCGCTGCCAACGACCGCCTGCCTCTTGCAGGATCGGATCGGTTTGCCGACGACGGTCGGGGCGCTGGACTTCAACCTCGGCTGCTCGGGATTTGTCTACGGCTTGGCTTTGGCGGATGGGCTGATCCGGTCCGGGGCCGCTCGACGCGTCCTGCTGCTGACCGCGGAAACTTACTCGAAATTCATCCATCCGGGCGACCGCAGCCTCCGGACGATTTTTGGCGACGCGGCGGCGGCTACGTTGATCGAAGCGGCTGATGCGCCGTCAATGACCGGGTTTCGCTTCGGCACGGACGGAAAAGGAGCCGACACGTTGCTGGTCGCCAAGGGAGGCGCACGGCGCCCCGAGGACGCGATCCGTCCCCGCCATCGGCATCGCTGGCCGAGCGATCTCTACATGGATGGACCAAGCCTGATCAATTTCACGGTGGCGGCGGTCCCGAAACTCGTCGATCAAGTGCTCGAAGCCGCCCAACTGACTCGCGACGACATCGATCTCTATCTTCTGCATCAAGCCACCTACAAGATGCTGGCGGAACTGCGTGACGGTCTGCATGTCCCCGAAGACAAAGTCCCGCTCGCGATGGAATCGGTGGGGAACACCGTTTCGTCGACCCTGCCGATCCTCATCGACAGTTTGCGCCGCGTCGGCGGTTTGCGGCCGGGCGCGCCGAATCTGCTCATCGGCTTCGGCGTGGGCTGGTCGTGGGCTGGCTGTGTCTGGCGGGAAACTTGGACCAACACCAGCGGCGCGTGACGGAGTCGAGGGCATGGCCGAATCGCTTCGCGGGCATTTGCTGGTGGCGTCGCCCAAGCTAAGCGACGCGAACTTCCGTCGCACGGTGATCCTCATGTTGCAGCACGACAGCGCCGGCGCTGTTGGCTTGGTGCTCAACCGTCCCACCCCCAGCACGCTCGACGAAATCTGGAAAGTGATCGAAGAGGGACCGTGTCCGAGCGAATCGCCGTTGTATTGGGGCGGGCCCGTTAGCAACGCGTTGATCGGCGTCCATCGTTTCGAGGCTTGGTCGGATACGCAAATCTCGCCGGAACTCCACATCGCCACGACCCGCCGCAATTTGACTCGCCTCCTGCGGCAATCGCAGCACCCCTACCGCTTGTTCGTGGGTTATTCGGGGTGGGGCGCCGACCAACTGGACCAGGAATTGGCCTTGGGAGGCTGGCTGTTGGCGTCCGCCGCCAGCGAAGTGGCGTTCTACGAGGGTGACGATCTGTGGGAGCAGACGGTCGATCGGATCGGCGAACAAATCCTCCGTCCCGCGCTGGGACGTGTGCCCTCGCCGCCCGATCCACGCGTGAACTGAGCGCCTGGACGGATCGCTTGGACGGATGGCTTGGATGGAGCGCTTGGATGGAGCGCTTGGATGGAGCGACTAAACAAAACGAGTGAACGGCGTCGTTAGATCGAGCGGGACATGCGGAAAGCGGACGAACTGGCGGGCAAGATCGAACGCGGCGAGGCGCTGATTGGCGTCATCGGCCTTGGCTACGTCGGTCTGCCGCTGGTTCAAGCGTTTCTCCAAGCGGGCTTTCGGACGCTGGGGTTCGATATCGATACCCGCAAGGTCGAGCGGCTGAATCGGGGTGAGAGCTACATCGGACATATTCCGTCGACATGGATCGCCGAGTGGCGCGGGGCGGGGCGGTTCGAGGCGACCGCCGACCACTCGCGGCTGGCCGAGCCCGACGCGGTGCTGATTTGCGTGCCGACACCGTTGAGCGAGAGCCGCGATCCGGACCTGCGGTTCGTGGAGGAGTCGGCGCGGCGGATCGCGGCGACGCTGCGGCCCGGGCAATTGGTGGTGCTGGAGAGCACCACGTATCCAGGGACGACGCGCGATGTGGTCGCGCCGCTGCTGGCCGAAGGCGGCTTGAGACTCGGCGAGGATTTTTTTCTCGCGTACAGTCCCGAACGCGAGGATCCGGGCAACCCGCGGCACTCGGCGCGTTCCATTCCCAAGGTAGTGGGTGGCATGGAGGCGACCAGCAGTCGACTCGCGTGCGCGCTCTATGCCCGTGCGGTCGTGGAGGTTGTCCCGGTCGCGAGCTGTGAAGTGGCCGAGGCTTGCAAGATCCTCGAAAACACCTATCGCGCCGTGAATATCGCGTTGGTGAACGAGCTCAAGGTGCTGTGCGACCGCATGGGGATGGATGTGTGGCAGGTGATCGACGCGGCGAAGACGAAGCCGTTCGGGTTCCAAGCTTTTTATCCGGGGCCAGGGTTGGGCGGCCATTGCATCCCGATCGACCCGTTCTATCTCAGTTGGGTTGCCCGCAAACATGGGCTGTCGACGCGATTCATCGAACTGGCTGGCGAGATCAACACGGCGATGCCGCGGTACGTCGTCGACAAGGTGGTCGAGGCGCTGAACGACGTCGGCAAGCCGGTCCGTGGAAGCCGCGTCTGTTTGCTTGGGGTCGCCTACAAACGCGATGTCGACGACCCGCGTGAAAGTCCCGCGTTCGAACTGCTGGAACTGCTGGCCGAACGCGGCGCGGTGCTCAGTTTCAGCGACCCGCATGTGCCGGTATTGCCGGCGATGCGGCGGCGACCCGCGCTGGCGCAGGCGACCATCGACATGGCGAGCCGGGAGCTGACTGCCGAGTTTCTTGCCGCGCAGGACGTGTCGATTATTGTCACGGATCACTCGGCCTTCGATTACGATCACATAGTGAGGCATTCGCGAATGGTCGTCGACACGCGGAACGCGACGGCGCGAGTGGCCGAGGGGCGGGAAAAGATTCTCAAGGCGTAACGCATGGGTCGGTCGTTGGTGACGGGTGGCGCTGGCTTCATCGGCTCGCACTTGGTCGCGGCGTTGTTAACGCGGGGCGAGCAGGTCGTGGTGCTTGACAACCTGAGCACCGGCAAGCGGGCCAATTTAGCGGGGCTGACAGGGCGGTTCGAATTCGTGGAAGGAGATGTGGCCGATCCGGCGGCGGCGGCGCGGGCCTGCGCGGGCGCCGAGGTGGTCTACCATCAAGCGGCGCTCGCCTCGGTGCCGCGCAGTATCGAAGCGCCGCTCGACAGCCATGCGGCGTGCGCGACGGGAACGCTCGTAATGCTCGATGCGGCCCGAAAAGCGGGCGCGCGGCGGTTCGTCTATGCGGCGTCGAGCAGTTGTTATGGCGACCAGCCGACATCATCCAAGCGCGAGAGCGATTTGCCGTCCCCCTTGTCGCCGTATGCGGCGGCGAAGCTGGCGGGCGAAATGTACTGCTTGGCCTTCCATCGCTCGTACGGATTGGAAACCGTCGCCTTGCGGTACTTCAATGTCTTTGGACCGCGACAGGATCCACATGGCGCCTATGCGGCGGTGATTCCGCGATTCATCGACGCTTGGCTGAAAGGCGAGCGGCTCGTGCTCTACGGCGACGGGCGCCAGTCCCGCGACTTCACCTACGTCGAGAATGTCGTCGCCGGCAATCTGCTGGCGGCCGAGTCTCCGCGAGCGGCGGGGCGCGTGTTGAACCTCGCGAGCGGTCGATCGTATTCGCTACTGGATTTGATCGCGTCGCTGGAAGCGTTGTTGGGGCGGGCCGCCGACGTGCGCCGCGAGCCGGCTCGGGTTGGCGACGTCCGCGACAGCCTCGCGGACATCACGCTCGCCCGCGAATTGCTGGGCTACGAACCGGTGGTTGATTTCCACGAAGGCCTGCGACGCACGCTCGCTTGGTACCGCGAACAGTCCTCGTCGTGACGAGGCCGTCGGCCGTTGTTCGCGGGCCCGCTGCCGAACTGGCTAGCGGGCTTTCCGGCGATCAGGCGGGGTTAACGCTCGCGGGCTAGCGTGGCGTCGAGCTGGCAGGCGGCGGCGGCGAGTCGTCCATGCTGACCTTGATGAGCGACTCGGGGAGTTCCACGCCGCCGATGTCTTTCATCACTTGCATGATGGGAGGCAGTGTTTTCGAGAGCCCGTTGAGGAACCCGCCGACGGCGCCGCGGCCGTCGGTTTGTCCGCCGCCATCCCACACCACGACCTTGTCGAACTTGATGTTCGAGATCGCCTTCGCCGAGGCGTCGGCCAGGCTGTCGAGGTGTTCGAGCATGAGGAGCTGGAACGCTTCTTTCGAACCTCCGCAGGCGTCGATGATGCGTTTCAAGCCTTCGCCCTTCTTGGCGAGGATTTCGAAATTGCCGCGGGCTTCGGCGTCCAGTTTGAGGAAAATGGCGTCGGCTTCGGCTTTCGCTTGCAGGCGGCGGGTTTCGGCGGCCGCTTCGGCGTCGACGATTTGCTTCGCCTTTTGGGCTTTGGCGGGCGCTTCCAAGGCCGCGCGTTGTTCCTGTTCGGACCGCTCGGCTTGCGCCATGGCCGCTTTGGCCATCGCCCGGTTTTGGGCTTCGAGCACCGCAGCCTCGGCCTCTTTCTTCCGCGTTTCCCCGATCTGGAATGCCTCGGCGCGCTTCACTGCCAGTTCCGCCTGCGAGGCGACGACCTTGGCTTGCGCGAGGTTTTCGCCGGCGATCGCCTGGGCGTCC
>JBIKVL010000396.1:0-5013 GCA_044356875.1 Pirellulaceae bacterium
GGTTTCATTAGCCGGCTCAGCGCGAGCGGCCGGTTTCATTAGCCGGCTCAGCGCAAGCTGCCGGTTTCCGTTCGGTTCCGGCCGAGTCCGCCTAGAACCGGCCGCTGGCGCGGCTCGGCTGATGAGTGCGCGCGGGCCGGTTCGATTAGCCGGCTCGGCGCCAGCGGCCGGTTTCGGGGCTGTTACGCGACGTGGCCCGATGTGTTTTAAGCGGAGTGGCGTAAGCCCCCCGGCCCGCGCGCCACGCGATGTGAACATCCACTCGATGCCCCAACGCCATCTTGGATCGCGTTTGGGCGACACGCTTTCGCAATCCATCCGAGCGGCCCACGCCGCTCCGCTTAATGGACAACCGAAGTGTCGCGGGCGCGATCGGCGCGATTATTCATTCCAGTTTAGCGGCCGGACATTGTTGCGCGAGCGCAGCACGTCTCTTCGCCCGGGGATTGCATGCGTCTCGGCGGGAGGCTATCTTCCCCGACAATTTGTCATACCGTTGCGCCCACGTGGCCGAATTCGCGGTGTGAGCCGACGGCCATGGCGATAGCGACAATGTTGCATGGAAGGGAGATTGTTATGAGGCCTGTGTTAGCCGCCGTTGTTCTAACACTGTGTGCACTTAACCTGTCGCTGACCGGTAGCGGACAAGAATCCGATGCCGCCGCATCTCCCGGTCAGATGGCGGCCAGGCCGATCCCTGCCGACACGGCAATCGTTATGGTGCAAGCTCCGAAGGGAACAGGTGTCTATTCAGACACCCACAAGCAAGATTACGGGGAAACCACTCGGTTCGCATTTAGCGGGCTCAAGCCGGGCGAGACCTTCCAAACTCATTTTACAGTGACATTGCCGAGCAAAAGGAAGGTAAGCCGTTCCTTGTACATGGTGGGCGGCCAGCAGTTCACGCTGGTATTCCAGGAAACGCAAGAAGCCCGGCCGACACTCGTCCTGCAACGTGGGCATTCCCAAGCTTCCTCCTCCGACCACACTGGTTCTATAGATGCTCGGATCTCCGACGACGGTCAATTCCTCGTCAGTTGGTCGTTGGATGATGGCGATATCCGGCTGTGGGACACCGCGAATGGGCGATTATTGCGAGCGTTTCAGATACCGAGCGCTAAGACAGCGATGTTGCCGCGCGAGATCCTTCATTGTCGGGTGGAAAGCGCAACGGGAGAAATCATCGCCGACGCTATGCATATCGGAATCGAACGTTTTCGGTGGAATTATCAAACAGGCGCGGCCATGCCCACTCGGGAAATCATGCCGAGCTGTCCGGGCGAACTTATCGATTACTCGCCGTCTTTAGAGTATGCTATTTTCCGCACGGATGACAGGGAGGTTTGGTTGTATGAAATGAAAAATGCTAGGCGGATTTCCAAGGTAGGAGTTTGGGTTGACTCCGATTCCAGCGCGGGGACGCCGGCCCCACAGCCCAATTTCTACTTCGCTGGGGAGCAGTCGCAGTACACTTGCAAGTTGGACTTTGAGGCGTCCTTATTGACAGTTTATGCGACAGCGACCGGTAGGCCGATTCGCACCATTCGACTACCGCAACGAAAGGCCAATCGAGATACGGCGTCTCCCGTCCCGTTCATGGAATGGGATTTGGACAATTCGAACGCGGATCTGTTTATCGCGGGCGGTCCGTTCGCCTCGATGGCGGATGGCGAGAATGGCCTCGTGTGCGTGATTGTCGACCACGACCAAGGCGTGGTGACGACCGTTGCCAAGTCGCAAGTGGAAGGGATTGGCGGCGATCGCGCTTTGCTGAGCGAAAAGCTGTGGATGTCGGCGCTAAGGCACATGAAGTCGGGTAAACTGGCGGTAGGCCGTCATCTATTGTCGTGGCCGGCACTGAAGCCGGTTGTTAGTTTCGACGCGCCCGACGGGTACTCGCCGATTACCTTTTCCGCTGACGGTTCCCGAGTTGTCTATGTGACGAGCAATTCACTCGGCGCCGCTCCGCAGTTTTTGGTGTACGACACCGAGTCCGGTAAGCGGGTCTGCGAGATGAATGGGGGAGGCCTTGGCGTCTCCGGAATGGTGCTCGCGAGCGATGGGAAAGAACTATGGATCGCCAATGAAACGCTGACATGGCTGCAGAAGTTCGATGCTGCGACTGGCCGGCCCGCCTCTCCGATCATCGCCCGCCGGCCAGGTTTCCTCGAAGGATTGATGTCAGATCCTGCCGCCGCGCTAAGCCTCCCGGCATTTTCCGCGAACAACGAAGTCGTCTGGTTCGAGGAAGTTTTCGACCGGGATTCCGGCAAGCGGTTATTCTCCTATCGAAACCGCCTCGAGCGACCCAATAACGAGAATCGTGCCGACGGTTGGTTCTCCGGTTTGTTTCGCCGTGCCTACGAGTCGGTTGTTAGCCACAATGGACAAGTGCTGGCATTTGGTTCAATCAATTTGGACAGTGGGGAGGGCCCTGATGCCGGTTTTAAGGGCATGACGCTTTGGAACGCAAGGAACCGCAATCTTCTCCGAGAGGCAAAACCGGGAAGCCCGCTTGTTTTTTCGCCTAACGACAAAAACCTGCTTTATTTGAATCCTGAATCCGAGGCGATCGAGTTACTGCGAGTGGCTGACGGGGCCACGATATCACGGCGCGAAGGTCCAATATTGGGCGCCACATCGCGTCCGTTCGCCTGCTTTTCCGAAGACGGTAAAAAAATCGCGTTGGCGGGCGCCGTGCTTAGGTTGCCAAATGGTGAATACGCGTCTAGACCGCGCGATCTGGACGAATGGGCCGAGGGAGTTCTCGACCGATCAACGAACTCGGAAGCGTTGTCCGATGACGCCATACGAACTCGAGTCGAGATTTGGGATGCAACACTTCGAAATAAACTGCGAACGATCGAGACTAGCAAGTCGGCTCTTTGCGCCGCCTTTTCGCCGGATAGCCGCCTGTTGGCATACTCGGCCGGCAACGAAATCGTGGTGTTGTCCGAACAGGGTTATGTGATGCGGACTTTTTCGACCCATAGCGGAAATGTGGGCCATCTAGCGTGGAACGCGGATTCGCGGCGATTACTGTCCTCGTCAACGGACGGGACAATCGGGCTGTGGGATGTCGGCACCGGCGATGAATTGGCCCGTCTCATTCCTCTCGATCCACGCCTGCCTCCCGGGACAATCGATCTTGACGATGACGAGCGTGGCACGCCTCCCGCCAATTCAGCTCCGCCCGCTCCCAGGGCTGGGCTCGATCGCCCAGGGCAGCGTTCGTCTGAGCCACGAATGCATTTCACCTCTGCATTTGAACCGCCGCCGCCGCCGCCGGCGCCTGGCGATGACGCCCACCCCGCACGGAATGGCCACGGCGCGGCGGCGTTGGCCGATCTCGCAGAGCGGGATTGGCTCGTGGTCACTCCAGAAGGCCTGTTCGACGGGACGCCGGGTGGCCGGAAACGCATCAGTTTTCGTGTTGGAAATGGGCTAAATGTCGTGCTGGTCGATCGGTCTTTCCGAGGCTTCTATCGCCCAGGGTTGTGGGCCGAGCTATGGCGGGGCGAACGACCGATGCCCAACGCTCAGTTTGGCGACAGCCAACGGCCGTAAGGCATGTTTATCACGCAATTCAAGCGCCAAAAGGCGGAGCTACAGACCGTCGGCACTGTCTCGGTTCGCCGGTTCAGCGCGAGTGACCGGTTTTGGGACGGTCGCGTCTTATCGCCCGCGAACCGGCCGGTTGCGCATCTCGGCTGATGAGCCTCAACACGGATAGTCCTGTCCAACGGGCGGGATCGCCTGTAATTCAGCCGACACGTGGGTTCGGTCCAGGCGTGGTCGCTGGACGCCGACATGCGCGTACGGTCGCGATCAAAAATTGGATCGGTGCCCGTATTCTGCGATCGCACGGCCAAGGGTACGCTGGCAGTATTCCATTCCACGGAATCGTTCTCCGCCAGGAGTCACCTCGATGTCTGTGCGCGTCACGCTCGTTCGCCTGCTTGGTTGCCAGTCCCGTCACGTCTTGTCGACCGTCGTCACGCTCGCCGTTAGGTTGCCGCGTGCCGCGAGGGTCGTGTTTGCCGTGAGCGACGTGCCCACCGCGAGGGGCGGACTGGCGGCGAGTGTCGCGGGCATCCTGGCGCTCATCGTTTTCTGGTCTGGCGGCGACGCGGTTCGGGCGGCCGACGAATCGGCGACGTCGCGTCCCGTCAGCTTCATTCGCGACATCCGGCCGATCCTCGCCAAGCACTGCTTCGCCTGTCACGGTCCGGATGAGGGGACACGCGAAGCGAAATTGCGACTCGATCAGCAGGAGGGCGCCACCGGTCCACGCGAGGGCGGCACGGCGTTTGTTCCCAGCAAGCCCGATGCGAGCGTCGCTCTGGCACGTATTGTGTCCGCCGACCCCGACCTACGCATGCCGCCACCGGAAGCGGGGCCACCGCTGACGGCCGAGCAGATCGGTTTGTTGCGCCGATGGGTGGCCCAAGGCGCGTCTTGGCAATCGCACTGGGCGTTTGAAAAGATCGCGCGGCCGCCGCTGCCGGTCGTCAAAGAGACAACCTGGTCGCGGAACGCCATCGACCGGTTCATCCTGGCACGGCTCGAACAAGAAGGCTTGCAACCCGCGCCCGCCGCCGATCCCGCCACGCTCGCCCGCCGCGTCGCGCTCGACCTGACCGGCCTCCCGCCGCCGCCAGACCTTGTCCGCGAGTATCTCGCCGATCCGACCGACGCCGCATACGAGCGGCTCGTCGACCGGCTTCTGGAGTCGAAGACCTACGGCGAGCGTTGGGCCCGCGTTTGGCTCGATTTGGCCCGTTATGCTGACACGCGAGGCTACGAAAAGGACCGCACGCGGACCATCTGGCGCTATCGCGATTGGGTCATCGATGCGTTCAACGCCGACTTGCCCTATGACCAGTTCACCCGCGATCAGCTCGCCGGCGATTTGCTGCCCGCTCCGACCATGGAACAACTGCTCGCGACCGCGATGCACCGCAACACGATGGTCAACGAGGAAGGAGGCACGGACGACGAAGAGTTCCGCGT
>JBIKVL010000397.1:0-5000 GCA_044356875.1 Pirellulaceae bacterium
GCCCGCTCGAGCGATCGGTTTCCCGGTCAGGCATTCGTTACCCGGGTGGGTCGATAAAGCCGTCTGAAAACCGTGACAAGCATCCGCGAGATCCGAGGCGATGACCCGGTCCTTGCCTCCCCCCCCAGACACGTTATCTTTCCGGCCGTCCGATCCAGCCCCGCCGCAGCCCTGCCCGCTAGATTTCTCGATGCGAGAGTTCTCCCCGCGAGATTTCTCGATGCGGGAAGTTCTATCGAGGGCTTTTTCGTGCGGGTGAACGGATCGCGCTGTAAGTCGAGCCGAGCCAGCAGGTTCGGCATAAGGAGTGGATCGCGAGTTTGGATAGGCGGTTGGAAGGGAGTCGAGCGATGGGATCGCGTCTACAAGCGACGCGCAAGTTGTGGCTTGTGCTGGGGTTGGCTGTAGCAGTGTGGGTCAGCTTTCCAAACTTGGGAGGCCCCCCTTTAGAGGCGGCTCGATTCGAATCGAACGGTCGTGTCTACCATACGCGACGGCTGCCCGTGGTCGTTCACCGGGTCTTCCCACCCTATCTCGGCCGGCATGTCTACCTTCGCGGCCGTCGATAACCGGCGAACCGACTCGATCCCGACGGCATCTTTCAGGGCCAAGTTGTCCGCGGCCATGTGACGTGGACCTTTTAAGGTTCACTCCGGCGATCTGCCCTGCCAACCCCTACACGGCGTCGCGCAGTTCGGCCCATAGACGATGGATGAAGACGCGGTTGTCGCACTGCAAGTACCGCATCGGACCGCCCATCCGCGAAAAGCTCTTGCAAAACCGCAGATAATAAGCCGGGTTCGTTTTTGGCGGTTCGCCCTGGGACCAATCCCATCCGCCGCCATCCTGCAAGTCGACGACGTAGATGGCGTGGTCGTGGACGGTCGGCCGCCCCGCTTGCAGCCGCAAGTTGTTGACGCAGCTCAAGCTTTTCTCGAACACTTGCGGTCCCATAATCGCGGAACCGACCGAAAGCGCTACGCCGCCGTCGAGCCGTTCCACGGCTCCGCCGAACCACTTGAAATCCACTTCGGCGGCGCGGCCGATCGCCGCGCCGCTGAACACCGGATGATTGGAAATAATGTCGTAGCCGATGCCCGGATGCACTGTCACGGGAATGCCATGGCGGTAGGCCTGGGCGAGGATCGACGCCTCTTTCCACGCGTGGCGCACCGCCACTCGGCCAGCCGGCCAATTCTGGGACAACATCGCCCGCAGCAGATCGACTCGGGCCCCGGTCGACGGGTCGTCCGGCGCGGCAACGATCAATGCCCGCAGCGACTCGACCGAAGGCAGGTCGGCCCCGTCTTCCGCGATGTACCGCCCCAGGGCCCGACCATAGCCCAGGCCGTCCAACGCGCCCGCCATGATGGCTCGATGGATGTTCGTCGCCGTCTCGTCCCACGTGCCAAAAGTGCCCCGAGCGACGTTCATCTCGACGCTTTCCGTCGACCCGCCAAACCAAGCGTACTCCCAATCATGAATGGTGCCCGCGCCGTTGGTCGCCAAGTGCGATAGCCAACCGTTCGCCATCATCCGTTCGAGAATCGCCGCCGCGCCGTTGCGCAACAGGTGCGCGCCGTAGATCAGCATGATCGCGGCCCCGTTCCGTCGAGCCGCCCGCATGCGCGCCGCGCATTCGGAAATCGTCGCCGCGATGGCCGGCGGCACGGCCGGCGGCGGCGAGTCGGGATCCACGAGGATCTCCCCGACGCGGGTCAACGTCTCGCGCCGCTCCAGCGGCAAGACTTTCAGTCGGCTCAGATCGAGCGGTTCGATACGTGGCGGAGTGGGGCTCATCAGGATTTCAATGTCAAAACAGTTCCCGCTGACGCAAACCGGACTCGGCGCGTTCGCCCCGCAGCGGCGGTAGCGGCGGAATCGCCGGCGACACTCGCCGCAATTCCTCATGGAATGCTCGCGCCATGGCCGGCGCGAAGGCGTCGTCGGGAGCATGGGTGAAAAAAAACGGCTTGAGGCCCGAAGCGATCCAGCCCGCGACGATCGGAGCCCACTCGACCAACCAGGGGACGGTGCTGGCCACGTCATTGCGGCCGACGAACCGCACGAGCGGGCGTTTCCCCGTAACAGTCCCGCGCCACGGAACACGCGGTTTCCGTCGCTGCGATTCGGTTTCGAAGGGGTCCGCTGGCGGCGCGCTGTAGAGCGCCCGGCTGTCGAACAGCACGCGATCGATCCGGCGCGATCGCAGCAATTCATCAAAGGCCCGCTCGTCGTCGCCGCTGGCGAAAAACGCCGGATGCCGGGCTTCCACCGCGTAGGGAAACTCGCGCGGCAAGCGATCGAGGAACTGCTGGAGACGCGGCAATCCCGCCGGACCGAACTGCGCGGGCAACTGGAGGAAAGACGGGCCCAAGCGACCGGCGTTGGCCAGCAGTTCCAGCACCGCCAGGAACTGGGATAACTCGGCGTCGCAGCCTTCGAGCGACTTGTCGTGGCTGATCGTCCGCGGAAACTTCAACGCGAACTGGAAGCCGGGCGTCGCTTCTTCGACCCACCGCTCCGCGACCGCGATCGACGGGATGGCGTAGAACGAGCTATTGCCTTCGACGGTGGGAAACATCTCCGAGTATTGGCGCAGCCAATCGCGGCGGCGGGCGTCGGCGCGAAACACCGAACCGGTCCAAGCGGGACAAGCCCACACGGGGCAGCCAAGGAAATAATGCGGTTCCACCATGCGGCGGCATCCTACAATCTCCCCGCTAGGCTCGCTATACTCTCCCCCGCCACTCGCCCAAACTTCCTGGAGCTCCGCGTCATGCGCGTTTTCGCCGTCGGCAAAGACCTGCCTCCATTTATTATGCCCGACCGATTTCGCACAGACATCGCTTATTTCATGACCCCGGCAGGCTCGGCGGGCGTACCCACTCTGGGCCCCAGCGAGTATTGGATTCGCCGGGAAGACGCCCGCCAGTGGCTTGATGAGCTTGTCGTACGTGTCGTTTCGCCGCTCGACGCCGAGGCCCAGGCTGAACTGGAATTGACGGAAGAGCAGGAGGATTGGCTTGAATGGCTCGTGAAACACGATATCCAGCATGTAAAGCTTGGTTGAGCACATCGGCATGGCCAGCGCTATCAGCGCGGCTAACGCGGCCACCACGGCCAGCATCGCTACGTTGGCTGGCGTTCGCCTTCTTGTGCTGCGGCATATTCGCCATGGCCTGTCGTCCGCGGAACCCGTCCGCAACGGCCGAGGCGCCAATTCGCTGGGGCGCGGATGCCGAAGGCGGCGCTCCTTATCTTTACATAGATCCCGACGATCCAAACCGCTACATTGGCTTTGAAGTCGATTTAAAAGACGAACTGGCTAAGCGGCTTGGCCGACCGATTGAATTCACACCCGCGAACTTCAGCTCGCTGGCGGAAGGACTCGAACGCGGCGATTTCGAGTTCGCGATGAATGGCTTGGAGGACACGTCCGATCGCCGCCGCGATTTGCGTTTGAGCCGTCCCTATTATGTGTATCGATTGCAATTGGCGGTCAGAAAGGACGAGCGGCGGATCGCCAGCATCGAAGACTGCGCGCGGCAGGACTTGCTGGTGGGAACGCTGTCCAACACGGCCGCCTCGAGACTGCTCGAATCCCGCGGTATTAAACTGCTCACCTACGATGGCCAACGCGAACCATACTTGGATTTGCAGGCCGGCCGGTTGGACGCCGTGCTCATGGACGTGCCGATCGCGACGGTGCAGCTAAAGACCTTGCCCGATTTGCGGCCGGCCGGACGGCCGTTCGCCATGGGCTTCTACGTGATCGCCTTTTCCCGCCGCCAACAATCGCTTGCGGCGCGATTCGACAGCGCGATCCAGGCAATGGCGGGCGATGGAACCTTGGAGCGGGTTTACAAGAAATGGGGACTGTGGAATCCCGACCAACTGAGGCTCGCCGACGCGGAACCGGTGCTCGATCCCGCGGAGACGGCGTTCAGTAACACGGAGGCGACGCCCACGGACGAACAAGGTCAAACCAAATCGTCGAGCGCCGTCGCAAACGAAACCGATGGCGTCCGGAGGAAATGGTTTCCGGCTCGCTTGGCCGGCTATCTCCCCATTTTTTTACGCGGCGCATGGTTGACTATGTGGGTGTCGATCGCCAGCATGTCGATCGCCATGGTTTTGGGACTAATCATCGCCTTGGGCCGTGTCTACGGCCCGCGGCCGATACGGTGGCTCGCGATCACTTACATCGAGTTCTTTCGGGGCGTGCCGGTGCTCCTGTTGCTCTACACGCTGTACTTTGGTCCGCCGATTCTCGCCAACTCGATGAACTGGGAGTGGAGTCTCTCGATTCCCGCGTTCGCCGTGGCGATCCTGGTGTTCGGCATGAACTACGCCGCCTACGAAGCGGAGATTTACCGTGCCGGATTGGCGTCGATACCCGAGGGTCAATGGGAGGCGGCCGCGTCGCTGGGGATGTCCCGTTTCACCACGTTCCGCCGAATCATCCTTCCCCAGACGCTCCGGATCATCAGCCCGCCCGTAACCAACGACTTCGTCGCGCTCCTCAAAGACACGAGCCTCGTTTCCACGATCTCCATGGTCGATTTGACCAAAGCGCAACTTGAGGCCGCGCGAAGTAACTCAAACTATTTCGAAACGGGGATCGTCGCGGCCATCCTCTATTTGTCGATGTCGCTGCCGCTGGGCTACCTCGCTCGCAGACTCGAAAAACATTGGGCCCGTTAGCGGTCGTCGCGATCGTCAGCCGGCTGGGGCGGTTCGAATTCCTTGGCGAGATCCTCGTAGATGCGGTCGAACATTTTCCGAGCGTAAGGTTGTTGCGGCGTAGCGCCCCAGCCCGCCGCTTCTTGCTGCTGTTTCGCGATGTGCAAGTAGCTGTAAGGCCGGAAGTAGTAATAAGTCCAAGGTTCAGACACATAAGGGTAGTGTTGCGGCATGTTCTTGCCGACTTCGTGGATCGCTTTGCAAAGCTCCCAGAAACCCATCCTGTCTTCGCAGCATTCGCAGTATTCGCCATC
>JBIKVL010000398.1:0-4972 GCA_044356875.1 Pirellulaceae bacterium
GCCCCGCCGAACCGCTCGATAGCGAATCGTCGCTGTTTATCCTGTACACCAGCGGCTCGACCGGCAAGCCGAAGGGTATTCGGCACACGACGGCCGGATATAACCTTTACGCCAAGAAGACCTTCGAGTGGGTGTTCGACATTCGCGAAGACGATCTGTTTTGGTGTACCGCCGATTGCGGCTGGATTACCGGCCATACCTACATCGTCTATGGTCCGTTGAGCGCCGGCGCGTCGATCCTGATGTACGAAGGCGCCCCGAATTGGCCCGCCGAGGACCGCTTTTGGGAGATTATTGAGAAACACCATGTGACGATCCTTTACACAGCTCCAACCGCGATCCGGGCCTTCATCAAGTGGGGCGACCATCACGTCGACAAGCACGATCTCTCCAGCCTGCGGCTGCTCGGCAGCGTTGGCGAAGGCATCAATCCCGAGGCGTGGATGTGGTACCACCGGAAAATTGGCGGTGAGCGTTGCCCGATCGTCGACACATGGTGGCAGACGGAAACGGGCGGCATCATGATGTCGCCGCTCCCGGGTGCCATTCCCACGAAGCCGGGCAGTTGCACAAAGCCGCTTCCCGGAATCATTCCACAGATTCTGGACGAGTCGGGCGCTAGCGTGCCGGTCAACCACGGCGGCTGGCTGGTGATCGCCCACCCCTGGCCCGGAATGCTCCGCGGCATCTGGGGCGACCCGAATCGCTATGCGGAACAGTACTGGAGCCGCGTGCCTGGCAAGTATCTATGCGGCGACAATGCCCGCATGGACAAGGATGGATACTACTGGATCATGGGCCGCATCGACGACGTGATCAATGTCTCGGGACATCGCCTGAGCACGATCGAAATCGAGAGCGCGTTGGTAAGCCATCCCGCCGTCGCCGAAGCGGCGGCCGTTGGTCGGCCCGACGATCTTAAGGGCCAAGCGGTCGCTGTCTTCGTGACCCTCAAGGCGGGCGAACCGTCTGACAAGCTCCGCGACGAACTGAAAAAACACGTCCGCAAGGAAATCGGCGCGCTCGCTCAACCCGACGACATCCGCTTCACTGGAGCCCTGCCGAAAACCCGCAGCGGAAAAATCATGCGGCGGCTGCTCCGGGATATCGCGGCCGGCAAAGAGTCGATCCAGGACACCTCGACACTCGAAGACTACAGCGTGCTCGCGAAACTCCGCAGCGACGACGACTAATCCGTAAATTCGCGGCGGTCCCGCTTCTTCACCGGAATCAGAAGCCGGCGGCCGTCCTTCAATTGCACGGGGATATGGGCGTCGAGCACTTTCGGTTCGAGGCCCTGCTCGCGGAAGACCCTCAGGATGTCCGCCATGTCTGGCGGGACCGGCAGGCTTGGCAGCGGCGGTATGTCGGTCGATAACCAAGGGTCGCGTCGCCACCGATCGCCGTTTGGCGAACCGCTCACGATTGGGACTCGCCCATCCCGAAGACCCGATGCCTCGCCACGATCCCGCACAAGCATCTGTTCGATCGCTGGCGGTAGCCCGATCGGTCGAGTGTTGGGCGCTGGATTCGAGCGGTGGGACTGTTGCCACAATCCGCCGACGACGAACATCGCGAGCCAACTGGCGGCGATCGCTAGCGACCATGCGAACCTACGCCAGCGCTGCGGCTTGGCAGTCGCTTCCGCTTGAACAACGGGCGCCATCGCTGCCGGCAGGTCTTCGGAAAACGCTTGGTTTTCCAGAAAGACGATCGCGCACCGGCGCCAGCCGTCGGGAAGTTCATCGAGTTGCCGCAGCAGGCGTCGACGCTCGGCGGCCGGCAGTTCGCCGTCCGCAAGGCGGTAGAGTTGGCGTTCGAATTCCTCGGGTGATTCCGACGAGGCGTGATTGTTTACGGGGTGACGATTCATCTGCGATCCTCCGTCGTCTCCCAAGCCGACAGTTCTTCCCGGAGTTTACGTCGGGCTCGATGCAACCGGGTCTCCACCGCGCTATGGCTCAACCCAAGGTGGCGGGCGATCTGTTGGTAATTCCAGCTTTCCGAATACTTAAGCAGGAGGATTTCGGCGTCGCGTCGCGGCAATCGCCGCAATGCCAGCCGAACCCCTTGCTGACGCTCCTGAGCGACCAGCCAGTCGAGCGGATCCCCGGCGGCCGTATCCGACGTCCCGGGCGAAACAGCCTGCGCGTAGTTCTCCCGGAACCGACGGGAACGACCGCATTTCCGCCGATACATCAGGCATTGACGGACGGCCAGGCCGTAGAGCCAGGGTCCCAGCTTGGATCGATCGTGCAGCGGAGCCGCCTGTTTCACAGCCGCAAGCGCGATCTCTTGCATGACGTCCTCCACACCTTCGCGGCTCCGCAGACGGGCGAACACGACCGTCCGCAGCCAACGCTCGTGCGTCGCCAACGCCGCCGCCCAGTCCGTCTCGCCAGCGGACGGCGTACCCAGCGAGGCTGTGTAAGTTTTGGAAGCGGAGTCGGGCATGGGGCGCAGGCGAGAGAGGGGCCTTAGGGGCCGTGGAAGTAGCTAATTCCTCGCGACAGTTGGCAAAACGGCAACCGTGATACGTGCGAATCGCCCGAGTTGTTCATGGCGACGATCCTGGTGCTCAGGGGAATGTTGCCGCACCCGGCGGTTTCTTGCCAACGAGCGGGCGATGTTCTAAAAATACGCCCCTTCCGGGTTTCTTCCCTTCGTCCTAAGGTTCATCTCGATGAGAACTTCGTTCCCCCGTTGGCGAGTGGTGGCGGCCGCTTCGCTAGCCGTTGCCGTGGTCGCTGGCTGCCAACCCCCCGCTCCTCCTTCATCTGCCCCCAGCGGCCGCTCGAGCGCGTCCAGCACCACCGCCGCCAAGCCACCTGCGGCAGAGTCATCGACACCGGAAAAGCCCGCTCCTGAGCAGCCGGCACCCGAGCAGCCGGCCGAGTCCGCGGAAAAGCCGAGTGAACAGCCCGTTGAACCGCCAGTTGAGAAGCCGACCGCCACCCCCGCCGAACCGACCGCCGAGCCGGCTCCGCCCGCGGACAAACCGGCTGCCGAGAAGAACGCTCCAACGACTGAAAAGCCCGGGGACACCTCTGCGATGAAGATCGAAAAATCGCCGTTTGGAAAAACGGCCGAAGGACAAGAAGCGGCGCTTTACACCTGCGTGAACGCCAACGGCTTGAAATTGGCAATGACCGATTATGGCGCGACGGTTGTGTCGCTCGAAACGCCAGACCGCAACGGCAAGTTCGCCAACATCACGCTTGGCTTCCCGAACCTGGAAGGCTACCTCCAACGGCATCCGTATTTCGGCTCCACCGTGGGCCGCTATGGAAACCGGATCGCAGGTGGCAAATTCAGCTTGGACGACAAGGCTTACACCTTGGCGACCAACAACGGCCCGAATCATTTGCACGGTGGCAAGAAGGGATTCGACGCTCTCGTTTGGAAGGCTGAGCCGGTGCAAGCGGCGGACGGAGTGGGCGTGAAGTTTTCGCTCCGCAGTCCCGATGGCGACGAGGGCTATCCGGGCAACTTGGATGTCGTCGTTACCTACATGCTCACCAATAAAGACGAACTGAAGATCGATTACGAAGCCAAGACCGACGCGCCGACGGTCGTCAATTTGACGAACCACTGCTACTGGAACCTGGGCGGCGCCGGCTCCGGCAAGATCCTCGATCACGAACTGATGGTGGCCGCCGACAAGTATCTGCCGATCGACGCCACGTCGATTCCCACTGGCGAACTGGCGCCGGTCGCCGAGACGCCGCTCGATTTCACGAAGCCGACCAAAATTGGCGCTCGCATCGAGGCCCTGAAGCAGCCGCCGCACGAGACGAAAGGCTACGACCACTGCTATTCGCTCCGCGGCCAAGAAGGAAAGCTCGAATTGGCGGCGAGGGTCAAGGATCCGGCGAGCGGCCGGGTAATGGAGATTCTCACGACGGAACCCGGCATTCAGCTATACACGGGCAATTTCCTGGACGGCAGCGAGGGCGGCAACAAGTACCAACAGCACGACGCCTTCTGCTTGGAAACACAACACTACCCGGATTCGCCGAACCGCCCGGCGTTTCCGACGACCCGTTTGAATCCGGGCCAGACGCTGAAGTCGACCACCGTGCATCTGTTCTCGGTGGAGAAGTAATCGGCCCCGCGACCCCACTGCGGATTCCCCGAACCCGGATCGATTTTGCTCCGTGGCGTTTCGCCACGGAGCAACGACTGACCCACGCCGCTGATCTTCGGCGCTGATCTTCGGCGCTGATCTTCGCCGCCTAGCTGCGCCGCTGATCTTCCCCGCTACTCATTCGCGCTGCACTGCCCATTGAGTGTGCGGGCACGAGCGAAAGGTGGGCGGTATGGGGCGGTATGGGCAGCACGGACTACCGCCTCCGCTCATCCGGGCTTGCCCCTTTCTCATTCGACGCAAATCCCTTAATGAGCGTCATTTGTGATCCTCGTCCGAGACGTGGCGGCGAGCCGTTGAGTCGTGGTATGCGATTTGCGACTTACGATTCTTTGGCGCGGTCGCATCGTTGGTTCAGCAAGCGAAATGGATGCGAGACCTTTTGGCATTGAACGGCTAGTTCAGCGACATCGACAGGCGAGGTATCTCCAATGATGCAGCGGGAAAACGCAAACGTGGGTGGGTCATCGGGAGTTGTCACGGAGGCTGGCGACTCCAGTGCCTCGGCCGATCACCGCTCCGGTAGGGAGGCCTTGGTTCGCTACATTCGCTTGAAGTTAATCGCCGATGGCTTGATCGCGGTGACATCGGCGCCTGCGGCGGCGGACGTGGCGAATGGGGCGATGGGAGCAACGACGACGGGCGGCGGACTGTCATGGCCGCTGGAACAGGACATCGAACGGTTGCTCGGCGGCCTGAATGAACGCGTACGATTGGTCGGTGAGTTCAAATGCCCGGTCGATCAACGTATCGAGTCCTTTCTGCAACAGCACTTCGCGCCGCTTGGATTGCCCCAACCGCTGCGTTTGCCGGCTAGAACCCTTG
>JBIKVL010000399.1:0-4967 GCA_044356875.1 Pirellulaceae bacterium
GAAGAGCGGCTTGACGGCGAGGAGGCGTCGATTCTCGCGATCACGGACGGCAAGACGATTGTGCCGCTGCCGGCGGCTCAGGATCACAAGGCGGCCTTCGACGGCGACAAGGGGCCGAACACCGGCGGAATGGGTGCCTACTGCCCCGCTCCGGTGGTCGACGCGGCCAAAATGGCCTGGATTGAGGAGCACATCCTCGTCCCGACCGTCCACGCGATGAAGCGATCGCGGCATCCGTTCCGAGGCGTGCTCTATGCGGGTCTGATGCTCACCCACCAAGGTCCGAAGGTGCTCGAATACAACGTGCGGTTTGGCGATCCCGAATGCCAGCCGCTGCTGATGAGATTGCAGTCCGACTTGCTCGATGTCCTCGAAGCGACCGTCGATGAACGACTCGAGGAACTGGAGCCGCTCCGTTGGGATCCGCGACCGGCGGTCTGCGTGGTGATGGCCAGCGAGGGTTATCCAGGCCCGTACGACAACGGCCATACGATTCGTGGCTTGGACGACGCGGCGCGACTCCCAGAGGTTAAGGTCTTTCATGCGGGAACGCGCCGCAACGCCTCCGGCGACGTGCTGACCAGTGGGGGACGAGTGCTCGGCGTCACCGCCCTCGGCCCCAACATCGCCGGCGCGAAGCTACAGGCCTATTCGGCCGTTAAGTGCATCCGCTGGCCGGGCGCTTGGTGCCGAAAGGACATTTCCGACAAGGCCTTGGCTTCCGAACTGGCCGGTCCCGGCCCGGCACGGTAGCGGCACTCGGCCTGGGCAGCACCACGGCGAGCGTACAGATCGACGATAAACGATCTGACTAACCGACAACCGACAACCGACAACCGGCAGCGCCCCGTCGCAAGTCACTCGTTCCCCGCCCCTCCGTTGAATTCACGGAGCCACGCGGCGACCTCGGCGGGGCTGAGTGGTCGGTCGGGCTTCAGTTCCTCCTGCGTGATGGCGGATTGGGCGGCGACCCGCCGTAACTCAGCGTGCCAGTGGTCGCTGTCGATGTACTTCGCCCCGCGCCTCCGCGCCGCTCGTTGCACCCGGTGGTCGCTCGAAACCACTGTTAACCGCCGCGGGTCGGTTGAACGCTCGATCAGGTCTTCCAGCAGCGCGTCGGCGCTCATGTTGCGGGGCGCGAAGCGGACGGCCAGACCGCGGTGGGAAAACTGCCGCGGTAGTCCGGGCGGGGCCTCGGCGGCGTCGAAAACGATCATCGTCTGCTTTACTTCCTTCTCGGGTAGGTGGTCCACGAGAAAATCAAGCAGCGCCTCGCGCGAGCTCTCGCCACCTCCTTTGCCGCGGATTGGTCCGAGGATGCCGGCGGCGAACAGCAGGTTGTAGCCATCGATCAGCAACGCCATCCGCGGTTCGTCCTTCGCCTGTTAGTTGACTTCCCCGCGCGTGCCTTCCCGATATTCGCAGGGTATCCGAGCGAAGGGTTTGCCGCCAACCATGCCGCGGCGGCGCCCGAGCCTCTGGGGCCGTCTAACCGCTATTCCCTATCCATCTTCTCTTGGCGTACACTCTTCGCCACCAGGGCCGCTCGGAAGTCGGCCGGATGAGCGGACGGAGACCGCGTGGTGACCGAACAGACGCCCAACACGGAAGAAAAGGCCTCCCAGGCCTCCGTGGCGACATTCGATCGGTGGCTCGGAAGCGGCACCGAGTTTCTGCTGCGCCATCGCCGAGTGGTGTTAACGCTCAGTTTGGCCCTGACGATCGCGTCGGCCGTGTTCACTGTCTGGGGACTTGGATTCCGCACCAGTCGACTAGACCTGCTCAATCGCGACAGCGAGTACAACCAGCGATGGCTGGCCTATCTGGATGAATTCGGTTCCGACGACGACGTGTTGGTGATTGTCGCTGGCGCGGACGAAGCCGCGATCGAACCGGTGCTCGACGCCCTACAGGGCGAATTGGAGTCGCACCGCGGGCACTTTCACAGCGTGCTCTGCCGCAGCGATCTGTCGCGGCTGAACGCCAAAGGCTTGCACTTCGTTGGCGAGGCCGATTTGCGCCGGCTGGCGTTGTTCGTCGAACGGTTGGAACCGGTGGCGCGGGGAGACTTCTCGTCGTGGACAACCCGTGGACTCGAACCAACGCTGGACGAAGATTCGCGTCGGGCGGCGCTCAGCTTGTTGCGATCGCTCGCGCAGGCACTCGGGGCCGAAGGCGTGGGTGGTCCCCGGTCCGCCGAGTTTGGCGAGGAGCTGGACGTTCTCGGAGAGCGATTCGCCGCATTCCAGTCGCGGCCGTTGATCGACGGTGGCGGACAACTTGGGCTGTGCGCGTTGCGCTTCACGGGCCAACCTGGCGAGCTCGTGCCGCATGGCCAAGCGATCGGGCAGCTGCGACGGATCGTCGCCGATGTCGAGAAGCGTTTCCCCGAGGCGCGTCTGGGAGTGACAGGCATGCCCGTGTTGGAATTCGACGAAATGGCGTCGAGCCAACGCGATATGACCTTGGCGAGTGTCATGAGCGTCGTGTTGGTGTTGCTCCTGCTGCTCTTGGGCTACGGCAACCTGCGATTCGCGTTACTGGCGGGCGTCGTGTTGCTGGTGGGAATGGCCTGGACCTTCGGCTTCATCACGTTGGCGGTCGGCCACTTGAATTTGCTGAGTGTCTCCTTCGCCGCGATCCTGGTGGGGCTCGGCATTGATTTCTCGATCCATTTTTTGGCGCGCTTCGCCGAGCTCCGCGGCGAGGGGTTGGCGCCGATCGCGGCGTTCGCGGCGACCGCGTCGCAGTCGGGACGGGGGGTGACAACCGGCGCCGTGACGACGTCGGCCGCGTTTTTCAGCGCTGGCCTGACCGACTTCACGGGTGTCGCGGAACTGGGGGTAATCGCCGGCGGAGGCATCCTTATCTGTCTAGCGGCCGCCTTCGTCGTTCTTCCCGCGTTGGCGATCGAAGTGGAGGAGCGTTGGCCGCTCCGGCAGACGCGAGCGGCGGTTGGGATCGCGCCTTTGCTCGAACGGCTCGCGGGCCGGCCATGGTGGGTGATCGCGGGAGTGCTGATGTTGTCCGTCACCACGTTGCCCGGCGCAGCCTGGGTTCGCTACGACCACAATCTGCTCAACTTGCAGCCCAAGCGTCTGGCGAGCGTCGAGTGGGAGCATGTTCTGTTGACGCGAGCCGACCGCAGCGTCTGGTTCGCGGTCAGCATGGCGGACAGCGCCGAGCAATTGCGGTTGTTGAAGCGCCGTTTCGAGGCGTTGCCGTCGGTGGAGCGGACGGAGGAAATTCTATCGTTGATGCCCACGAGCTCGCCTGAATCGCAAAGCCTAATCGCCGCGCTTCGCCAACGGCTGGCCGCGTTGCCGGCGGCCGTGCCGCTCCTCCCCGCCATCGCCCCGGCGGATCTGCAGCAGGAACTGGGGCGGCTGGTCGGCGGCGCCGCGATCACGGATCCGGAGGTGGCGGGCGTCTTGGGAGAAATCCAGGCATCGCTTCGGAAGGTGGAAGCGGCCGAGCTCTCGCGGCGATTGAGCTCCTGGCGCCAGAAATTGGCGGAGACCGTTCTCGCGCGACTGAACGGCCTCACACGGTTCGCCGATCCCAATCCGCCAACGACGGCCGATTTGGACGGATCGCTCGTTTCCCGGTTTATCGGCACCCGGGGAAAACACTTGCTGCGGGTCTACGCCAAGGGGGACATCTGGGAACGCGAGTCGCTCGAGCGGTTCGTCCGCGACGTCGAGCGGGTGGATCCGCGGATCACAGGCCATCCGATCCAGACCTATTACGCTTCAGGGCAGATGCAGCGGTCTTACTTGCACGCGGGCGTCTACGCGTTGCTGGCCGTGGCCATGCTGCTGATGTTCGACTTTTCCAGCATTCGCGCGACGATGGTGGCGATGGTGCCGCTGGTGCTGGGCTTCGCCCTGTTGATTGGCTTGATGGGGTGGCTCGGCCTGCCGTTCAACGCGGCCAACACGATCATTTTGCCGTTGCTGCTGGGAATTGGCGTGGACAACGGCGTGCATGTGGTTCACGACTGGCGGTCGCAGCCCATCGGCACTTATCGGCTGCGGTCCTCGATGGCGGTCGCGATGCTGCTTTGCTCGGCCACCACGATGGCCGGCTTTTGCAGCATGATTTTCGCGCGTCATCAGGGGTTGCGAACGCTCGGCCAGGTGCTGACTTTGGGCATCGCCTGCTGCCTTGCCACTTCCCTTGGTTTCCTCCCTGCCGTCCTCACGGTGGTGGACCGGTGGCGGTCCGCGCGGCGGGCCCAGCGGGCGAACGCGGCTTTTCACCCGGGCGGCTAACTGATACAGTTCAGCCTTACGAAACTGGGTCGACGTTCAATTGTTGGGAGATTGCCACGCATGGCGAAGCCACATCGCGGCCACAAAAAGGCCAATCACGGAAAACGTCCCGCCAACTCGAAGGCGCGCCGCATGAAGCGGGCCAAAGTGCGTACGTAGTTGTCTGGGAGAGGAATGAAGGCGATGCCCGCGAAAGACCTGATCATTGATCTCCAAGAGATCGACACCTCGCGTGTGGTGGCGGACATTGCCGACATTCGCCGAGTCAACTCGCAGCGGTTCGAAATGGAACAGCTGTCGGCCATTGTGTTCCTCGATGTCGAGCGGAAGATCTGCGTCGGCTACAAGGACGTCACGGCCGACGAGTTTTGGGTCCGCGGTCACATGCCGGGCCGTCCGCTCATGCCGGGCGTGCTGATGCTCGAAGCGGCCGCCCAGCTCTGCAGCTATTTCGCGTATCGCTTCGAGGGTTTGGCCGGCAAGAACGTCATCGTTGGTTTCGGCGGTCTCGACGAAGTGAAGTTCCGCGAGCCTGTTTTTCCGGGCGATCGGCTGTATCTGCTCTGTCGCATGGATCGGATGCGTCCTGGCAAGGTGTTCGTGTGCGCGTTCCAGGGTGTCGTGCGGGGCGAAATCGCCGTCGAGGGAACGTTGAAGGGGGTCGCCATTCCGGCGGAAGCGATCGACCCGCAA
>JBIKVL010000400.1:0-4963 GCA_044356875.1 Pirellulaceae bacterium
CGCGCTGATCTCCATCGCCATCTTGAATCCTTCGCGGCTCGTCTCGATGGTGTCGCGACGCAGGTCGTCCAGCGACGCGAACGCGATGGAATGCAGCAGGAAATCGATCTGGCCGAACTCGGCGGCCGCTTTATCCATGATCGCCGCGATATCGGCGTCCTTGCCCACATCCAGGGGTTCCAGGAACTTGACCTGGGCCGGGAACTGGTCGGTGCATTGGGACACGCGCCGGCGGTTCTTCCGCTTCTCGTCGTCCGGTTTGTCCGGCAAGTGG
The DNA here is from genome assembly GCA_044356875.1 of Pirellulaceae bacterium. Taxonomy (GTDB): domain Bacteria; phylum Planctomycetota; class Planctomycetia; order Pirellulales; family Pirellulaceae; genus CAIXSC01. The sequence continues at coordinate 275 of JBIKVL010000400.1, forward strand.
GAGAAGCCGCAGACGCCGCCTTGCTGCATGATTTCACGGGCCACCGCCCAGGCGATCGAGCGATCGTTCGCCACGCCCAAAATCAGCCCCTTCTTCCCGTCGAAATACCCCATAGGTCCTTATTCCTCTCGCTCCAGATACCCACTTGGCGATTGTCCAGCCTGTCGCCCAGCCCCTCGCGAACGGTCGGCCAGACGTTGGCGACAGTGTAGCAAATTGGCTGCGGTCGGTTGGCAGTTGCTAGTTGCTAGTTGCTAGTTGCTAGTTGTCGGTTGTCAGTTGTCAGTTGTCAGTTGTCAGTTGTCAGTTGACGGTTGTCGGCTGCCGGTTTTCGGTTGTCGGTTGTCGGCTTTCGGTTGTCAGGTGCGGGGAGTGGGTAGTGGGTGGTGGATGCATTGGGGTTCGCGGGAGCAAAAACGCGAGCGTTGGTTCCCGTGAACGGTGGGCGTTCCTGATACATTGGGCGGCGTTGGATGATGAGGCGATGACTAGGGCTGGTGTGGGAAATTGAGGAGCGGGGGGGATGACGCATTTCGCGGATCGATTGGCGGCGGCGGTGGCGCGATGCAGGACGCCGGTCATGGTGGGCTTGGATCCGCGAGCGGAAAGTTTGCCCCGGGGACTGCTGGCGGAGGACCGGCAGCGTGATCCGGCCGCCGTCGCCGACGCCTTCGCGCGATTTAGTCGGGGCGTGATTGACGTGGTCCGCGAGCTGGTGCCGGTGGTGAAGCCGCAGGCGGCGTTTTTCGAGCAATGCGGGCCGGCGGGGATGGCGGCTTTGGGCCAAGTGATCGATTACGCTCGCCATCAGGGCTTGCTGGTCGTGCTGGACGGTAAGCGAAACGACATTGGCACGACAGCCACGGCCTATGCGGAAGCGTACCTCGGAACGCCTCCTGACAGTCCTTGGGGAGCGGACGCGTTGACGGTCAGCCCGTACCTGGGCGACGATAGCTTGACACCGTTCGTCGATGTTGCCCGCCAGCGTGGCGCGGGTGTGTTCGTGCTGGTGAAAACCTCCAACCCCGGCGGCCGAATGCTGCAAGATTTGGTGGTCGACGGCCGGCCGCTCTACCGGGTCGTCGGCGATTATGTCGAACAACTGGCGACGGCCAGCCAGGGGGAGAGCGGTTACGGCGCGGTCGGCGCGGTCGTGGGCGCGACTTATCCCGAGCAAGCGGCGGAACTGCGGGCGGCGATGCCGCACACTTGGTTCTTGGTCCCCGGTTTTGGCGCCCAAGGCGGAACGGCCCGGGATGTGGCCGCCGCCTTCGACGAATCGGGCCGCGGGGCGATTGTGAACAACTCCCGCGGCATCATCTTCGCCCATTCCGCCAAAGCCTACAAAGACCGCTTTGGCGACGCCCGCTGGCAGGAAGCCGTCGAGGCGGCGACTCGGGACATGATCAGCCAACTTGCCGCCGATTCGCCCGCCGGACGCCTGTAAGCTTCGTGGCGGCAAACTACTCGATCGACGATTCGAAGATGCTGTCGACCGCGTCGCGGGTCGCGTCGTCGATCTCCGAGGAGTCGGTGCCGGATCCGCCCGAAACGTAAATCGACGTGGCCGTGCTCGTGGCAATCGAGAGCACGTCGTTGCCCGATCCGAGCAGCACGGTGATTACCCGCTCAACCGTTAGGTCTTCGAGATTCACCTCGTCGTTGCCCGGTCCGGCATCGATACATACGCTCTGGTTCACTGTCCAGGTCGCTCCGGTGAACATGTCGTTGCCAAGCCCGAGAATCGCCTGGAAAACTCGGTCGGTTTCAATGTCCGAGACTTCGACGATATCGTCGCCCGAGCCCGCCATGATGACGATGCTGCCGCCAGCCTGCGTTTCAAACATGCTGATCTCGTCGTCGCCATCGCCGGTGTTGACGGTGATTGAATTGGCCACCGTGCCGGCCACTCCGACGACGTCGGCGCCCGCTCCCGTGTCGATACTCAATGAACGGCCCACCGTGGTGACACCGACGGTTTCGATGGCCGTGAACACTTGGTCGTTTCCGCCCCGAGTCAGCACCGCCATGCCGCTGCCGACCGCCACTTCGCCCGTCGCCACCACATCCGCTCCAGTGCCGCCAATGTAAGTTAGCGTCGTGCCGATTTCACTGGCGGTGGCCACGAACAGATTCGCGCCGTTGCCCAAGTCGGCAGTCACGCGCCCCTGGATCCGGGCATCGGCGATTGCCACAGAATCGGCCTGCGAGCCGCCGGTAATCGTCACTCCGCTCCCCACGCTGAACTCGTCCTCAGGAGGGGCGAGGCCGTTGAGGGCAAAGTAGTTCGCCGCATCCGACCCGAAGTCGCTCAACTGCGCCAGCAGGTTGCCGCCGACGGAGCCAGCGATGCCGACCACGTCGCTTCCCTGGCCGCCGAGGATCGTCAGGTTGCCCGGGATCGAAAACATCTCGGCGGGGTTGGCGTCGTCGATCGCCTCCTGCAAGGCGTCGACATCCACGTCGCGATCGGCCAAGTCCAGTTCGAAGGACTCACCCAGCAAATCGGCAATCGCCGCGACATCGTGGGTGGCCAAGACCAGATCGTCGCCGCCGGCGAGCGACAATTGGATATTGCGAATGGTGCGGGTTGTCACGTAGACGTTTTCGGAGCGGTTGACATCCGTGTCGATCCCAATCACGGCGTACCGGTTGTTGTCGGTGGCGACGATCGCGATTTTGTTCGCGGCGGCATCGCCTGTAAGCACCAACGTTTGGCCGCGGACAGCCGCCGTGACGTTGCCCGCCATGAGTTGTCGTGATTCCAACCCTTCAAGCGAAAGCTGGCGGGTACCCGGGATAAACCGCCTCTGCCGCTGCTTGGATCGCCGCGATTCCGCGTATTTGCGTTGCGTCATTTCCGCACCCTTATGTCGATTCGTTAACGCGCTTGTCGCCCTGAAAAACTGTTTCAATCGATACTATCTGGGCCAGCTGGCTTTTCAAGCGAAATCTGGGGGGAACGGCGATGGTTTGTTGGCGGCCCCCCGAACATTCGGCGTAATCCGCGCCATGCAACCCAGTGGATCGAGCGCTGGCCGGGCGTCGGCCGAGCGGCATTTCGACCTTGTCGATTGCGAGCGGGCTGGATAATCTCCCGAGTCAATTTTGCTTGAATTGCGGAATTCACCTTCTAAGATTACGTAGGCCCGAATTTCCGCTCAAATTCTCAGGGACGAGAGGCGTGTCATGCGCAGCGCGGCGTTGGGGCTCGTGTTCGCCACAGGTTTGTTGCTCGGTTTCGGCATGGTTCAGGCGGATGGACCGCTGTTGTACGGACAGCGCCCGCCGGCGGTTCCAACTCCTAGCCCCGCAGGGACGGCACGGACAGCCCAGGCTGGCGATTGCCTTGCGCTTTGGAGCGACGGCAATGGCGGTCCGCCGCAATTGTTGGTGTTGGACAGCCGGACTCGGGCGCTCGCCGTGTACCACGTTGACCGCGCGTCGGGTCAGGTCGTGCTGAAGAGCGCGCGTAACCTGCAGGCGGACTTGTTGCTGGACGAATTTAATAGCGGCGAACCGTCGCCGCAGGAAATACGCTCGTTACTGCCTCCCCGCTAAAGGTTGGAAAATGTCCCGCTTCCTCGAGCTGAATGACGCCGCGAAGATCCTTGGCGTGTCCCCGGAACAATTGACCGAGATGCGCCAGAAGGGCGAAATCCATGGTTACCGGGACGGCGCCAGCTGGAAATTCAAGCCCGAAGAAGTCACCCGGGTGAAAGAGGAAATGGCGGGCGGCGGCGCGTCGGATTCGTCTTATGAGCTGGCCTTGGAACCGCCGTTGGCCGACGACGATGAATCGAGTGGCGACCTCGATTCGGTATCGATCCTGGTGAGCGACGAAGCGTTGGGGAAGAGCCCGCCTCCCTCTTCGAGCACCATTATTGGCAAAAAAAAGGCGGGGCAGAGTCCGGCGGATAGCGACATCAAGCTGGCCGACGACAAGCCGGGCAGTGGACTGAATTTGCTGGACGACGCCGGTTCGAGCGATCTCAAGCTCTCCGGCGACTCCGGGGTGCTTGGCGGGAAAGAGGCCGCGTTGAAGCCGCCCCAAGCCGGCGGCACGGGCGATTTGTCGCTCGCATCGGAAGCCCCCGCGGCGCTCGGCTCGGACGCGCTCAGAATGAACACGATCGACCTGGGCGAAGAGAGCGCGCTCAGCCTGGGCGAGGACAGCGACGATTTGGTGCTGGGCGGCAGCGGGATTGGCAGCGACGTATCGCTCGACCCGGGCGGCAGCGGCATCAACATCGGCAAACCTTCGGATTCGGGATTGTCCTTGGAAGAGCCGCTCGAACTGGGCGGTTCCCAGATCGATTCGCTAGAACTGCCCGAGGACGAGGACATGGTCGCGTTGGAGGAAGCGGATGTCGCTTCCGACCCCGACCAAGCCACGATGCTCAAACAGGACGAAGAGTTCGCGTTGTCGCCGATCGCGGACATGGGCGGCGAGGATTCGTCCGACAGCGGTTCGCAGGTCATCGCGCTCGAAGATTCCGAGCAGTTCGAGGCCGGAATGGCGGACTTGGGCGGCGCTGGCATGGCGGGTGCCGGCATGGGCGGCGCGCTCGGGGCGGCGGGCGGAGCCATGTTGAATCCGAATATGCCGGATAATCTGGGTGGCGCCCCAATGAATTTCGGTGGCGGCATGACGGCTGGATTGGCTCCCGGAGCCATGGGCGCGGCCGG
>JBIKVL010000401.1:0-4953 GCA_044356875.1 Pirellulaceae bacterium
GCAATCCTCGCCAGTCCCCACGGAACTCCGCCATGCGTCACCCGGCTTCCCGTCCCGATTCCTCTTCCTCACTCGCTCGACGCCAGTTTCTGGCGGGCGCTCTGGGTTTGCCGCTCGTCGTAGGCCCCGCCTTGGCCGCTTTGGTCGCTTCTAGCGGATGCGGTCCCGAAGAGCCGAAAGCGGGCTCGGGCGATATGGCCACCGGGACCGGGGCTGCGCCTAGCGATACCCTGCCGACGGATGAAGAACTGCTGCGGATGCTCGACGAGGAGCTGGAATTCGCCTGCCATGGCCGACGGCTGAACCTGAAAAACCACGCGGCTTGGCAGATTGTCCATGGAGCGTTGGCGTACGGCCATGACTTCCTGATCACCGACAACGATGGCAAGGACGTCTCGGCGCTCGCCTACTTGCTCGAGGGCGGCCGCATGACCGGCTGGACGATGGAGGCTGGGGTTGCGCTCGGCGACCCTCCGCGCACCGGTTTGCGAGCGATCGTCGAATCGGGCAGCAAGACAGGCCAGGGACACGCCGACCAATGGCTCGGCTACCTCGCCGATGTCGGCATGAAGCTGGATCAGCCGATCAAAGCGGCCGGTCGCGACTTCGTCATCGAAGACTACCTGAGGCAGGTGGAACACGACGTTCCCAACAACGTCGAACAGGAATACAGCTGGACGATCATGGCGCTCACCGCCTACCGGCCCACCAACCACAGTTGGATGGCAAGCGATGGCAAGGAGTGGTCCACCGAGCGCTTGGTGGACATCGAACTCGGCCACGACCTCGCCGTGAGCGCCTGCGGTGGAAGCCATCGCATGACCGGCATCACGATGGCCTTCAACCAACATGTGCGCAACGGAGGAAAAATCGAAGGCGTCTGGCAGAAGGCGGATGAGAAGATCAAGGATTGCGTCGCGCGGGCCAAACGCTTCCAAAACCCCGATGGATCCCTTTCCAGCAACTACTTCCAACGGACGGGGCAATCGAAGGATCTCGGCGAACAACTGGGATCTTCCGGCCACGTATTGGAGTTTGTCGTGGTCGCGTCCACCGACGAGCAGCTCAAGGAAACATGGCTGGTGCGAGCGGTGGTGGCGTTGCTGAAGCTGCTCAAACGCACCCACAAGCTCGACCTCGAATGCGGCCAGCTGTACCATGCCGCCCATGGGCTGGTGCTGTACCGCCAACGACGCTTCGGCGCCCGACAGTACCTCGCCGCCAACGATTGAAGGCGGGCGGGCAGGCTGTTACGATTCTCCCCCATCAGTTGAGGCGGCTTCATGGGGGAGTTAGCGTGTTGAGTTCATTCGCCAAGCGAGTCGTTCGCCCGTGCGACGCTAGCCGTCGTCGTTTTTTCGGCCGCGTGCGCGCCGGCCACCCGCTCGCGGGAATTTCGTTCGCCCTACTGGCCGCGATACTTGCGAGCGGCGGTTTGGCTCTCGTGTCGCCGCTGTTGGCTCAGGATGCGGCCACAGCCACACAAGCAGCCACACAAGCAGCCACACAAGCAGCCACACAAGCAGCCACTGACGCGCCGATGCCCGTTGCCGGCGCTGCTGATTCGGCCACTGCTGATTCGGCCGCGGCAGTCGCCAACGCTGCCGCTGCTGATTCGGCCGCGGCTGCCGCTAACGCTGCCGCTGCTGATGCTGGCCATTCGCTCAGCCGCGACTTGCCACTGGTGAGCGTTCTGCCGTTCGGCTTGATGCTGCTGGGTATCGCGGTCTTTCCGCTGGTCGCGCCGCACTGGTGGGAACACAACAAGAACCGGGCGATCGTCGCCGCCGTGTTGGCTGTTCCGGTAGCCGTTTACCTGCTGGTGACTGGCGGAAGCGAAGGCGTACATGTGCTGATTGAAAAGGCCGAAGAATATATCGCATTCATCGTGTTGCTGACGGCGTTGTTTGTGATCAGCGGCGGAATCTATGTCCAAGGCTCGTTCTCGGGTACTCCACTGGTGAACAGCGCGGTGTTGGCGCTAGGCGCGGTGCTCGCGAACTTCATTGGAACCACGGGCGCCTCGATGGTGCTGATCCGGCCATTGCTGAGAGCGAACGCGAGTCGCCGCAACAAGGCACACATCGTCATCTTTTTCATCTTTGTCGTCTCGAATTGCGGCGGTTTGCTCACGCCGCTGGGCGACCCGCCGCTCTTCCTAGGGTTCCTCAAAGGCGTGCCGTTTGAATGGACGCTAGGGCTCTGGAAGCAGTGGCTTACGGCGAACGTTTTGCTGTTGGTTGTGTTCAACATCTGGGATCAAATCGCGTTGAACCGCGAAGAGAAGACAACCGCTGGTTCGCTGCTCGACAAGGTCCAGGAGCACGAGCCGTTCCGACTGGTCGGGGCGACCAATATCGCCTTCCTGGCGGGCGTGGTGGTGGTAATCTATTCGGCGGGTCGGTGGAGCTGGCCGTTCGGCGTCGCCGAGGCGTGCATGGCCGTGCTGACCGTGCTGTCTTATATCACCACGCCGTCATCCAACCGCGAGCGCAATCGGTTCGGTTTCGGACCGATCATCGAAGTGGCCGTCTTATTCGCCGGCATTTTTGTCACGATGGCCCCGGCGTTGTTGATCTTGAATGCCTGGGGACAGGGGCAACGCGAAGTGTTCGGCGCCGGATTTGGCTTGAGCGAACCTTGGCAGTTTTTTTGGGCGTCCGGTATTTTGTCGAGCTTCCTCGACAACGCCCCGACCTACTTGACGTTTTCCGCGACCGCTTGCGGGCTGAAGGGGATCGCGACGGAAGGACGGTTCCTGGCTGAATTCCTCGCTCAGGGCGAGGCGGCTCAAATGCTCCTCGCCGCCATCTCCTGCGGATCGGTGTTCATGGGGGCCAATTCGTACATTGGCAATGGTCCGAACTTTATGGTCAAGGCGATCGCCGAGGAAAACGGGGTGCGGATGCCCGGCTTCTTCGCCTATATGGCCTACAGTGGCGCGATCCTGGTCCCGATTTTCATCGTGATCACGCTGGTGTTTTTCCGTTGATTCCGGCTGTGAAGGACTGATGTCGCGGACGTTTTTTGCACCACGTTTTTTTACCACGGATGACGCGGATAGGCACGGATAAGGAAATGTTCAGTGCTATGAACGAGCCTCGAATCGTAGCCAGTCTTCGATTCGCAAGTTTCGAACTGGAAACCCAGAGCTTTGTCTTTTAAGCCATCCCTTCATTTATCCGTTTCATCCGTGTGATCCGTGGTTCAATCCTAACTCCTTACCCCTAATCACTAATCACTCCCCCCTGACGCCTGTCCGAGCTGCCATGAAATTCGCGATCTGCAACGAAACGTTCCTCGACTGGCCCTTGGAAAAGGCGCTCGCCTTCGCCCGCGATTGCGGTTACACGGGCATCGAGTACGCTCCGTTCACGCTCGGCGCGGACGCCTACGCGGTCAGCGCCGCTCGGCGAGCGGAAATTCGGCGGCTGACCGCCGACGCGGGCCTGGAAACGGTGGGACTGCATTGGTTGTTGGCGAAAACCCAGGGGTATTATCTCACGACGCCCGACGAGGCGGTCCGCGAGCGGACAGCCGCATACCTCTGCGAGCTCGTGCGACTCTGTCGCGACCTGGGTGGCCAGATCCTGGTGCTCGGTTCGCCCTTGCAGCGGAATCTACTACCTGGCGTCACGCATGCGATGGGTGTGGACTTCGCCGCCGACGTGCTCCGGCGCGTCGTACCGACGCTCAGCGAATGCGGCTGCGTGCTGGCCGTCGAGCCGCTCGGACCGCAAGAGGGCGACTTCCTTCTGACGGCGGCCAGCGGAGTCGAATTGATCAAAAAGGTGGATGCGCCGGAGGTTCGGCTGCACCTGGATGTGAAGGCGATGTCGAGCGAATCGCGGCCGGTCGCGGAGACGATTCGGCAGTTCGCGCCCTGGATGGTGCATTTCCACGCCAACGATCCGAACCGCCGCGGGCCGGGCATGGGCGACCTCGATTTCGCGCCGATCTTTCAGGCCCTGCGCGACGTGAACTACCAAGGCTGGGTCTCCGTCGAAGTATTTGATTACGAGCCCGGCGTCGAACGCCTGGCCCGCGAGAGCATCGACAACATGCGCCGGGTCTTGGCGGCCATGTAGAACGGACGCTCAGCAAGCTCGACTGCCATGCGGCAAGCGGCTTAGTCGCTGGCTTGTGCCGGTGGTTTCAAGTCGCAGTGGTAACTATGCTTACGGGTGGATTGACCCTTTCCATTCCAGGGAGCATTCGCATGAGATCGATCCGCTGCTTGGCAGCCAATTCGGAAACGCTCCGAATGGCGCGTTCCGCCCGGGACTGGCTCTTGGCGGTCACTGTTACCGCGTCGTTCGCCGCCCTGATCGCTGGCATCTCTCGCACGGCATGGGCGGACGACGCTGCCGATGCGGACGCGATCTTGAAGAGAGCCAAGACCGTTCAAGTCAGCGTGGATTTCGTCGACACGCCACTCGGCGAGCTTCTCAATTCTTTGCGGGACCAATCCAAAATCGAAATCCGCTCCCATCGGCGTTCGCTCGAGGTGGATGCGATCGACCAAAACAGCCCCTGCACGCTTCGCGTTCGCGACTTGCCGCTCTCCGCGACGCTCGATCGGCTGGCGATTCAACTTGGCGTCGCATGGTCGGTCCGCGCCTGGGGTATTGAGCTGATGGGGTGCGAAGACAGCCACAACGTCGTGTTTACTCGCAATTGGGATGTCGCTTTGCTGATGACGTTCCCACCCGCGGCGAACGTCGCGCTCGACCGCGGACGTGCGTATCCGGACGATCCGGACTTTCTCCGTGAACTGGCCGATGCGGTCCGTTTGGCAGCCATTCCCGGGGAGGCGTGGAGCGAAGATGGAGGAAAGGCAACCCTCAGTATCGATGACAGCGGCGTGTTGACCGTGACCGCCACGATGCGGACGCTCGACCGCATCTCGCAGTTGGTTAAATCGCTCCTTGCCGTGGAACACCAACGCCCGCA
>JBIKVL010000402.1:0-4949 GCA_044356875.1 Pirellulaceae bacterium
CGACGGCGAAACCGATTGGCACAATCCAAACGTGATTCGGGCGAGCCTCGGCACGGTATTCACGCAGCCCGTGTGCGCGGCGAGCACGTCGGAGACCCTGGCCTGGCTACGGGGCCAAGGCTTGCGGATTTTCGCCGCTCGGGTGGAAGGCGCCCGCTTGTACTGGGAGGTCTCCTGGCGCGAACCGGCCGCCGTGGTGTTGGGCGCCGAGTCGACTGGACTGTCGGACCTTTGGCTGGGCGACGACATCACGCCGATCGCCTTGCCGATGCGCGGCGTCGCCGACAGCTTGAATGTTGCCGCGACCGCCGCCGTCCTATGTTACGAAGCGGTGCGGCAACGCAGCGGCTAACCGAGGTACCGCTTTTCGACCTTCGCGGCGACAGTGCCGAAGGCGTAGTAGCCCACCGAGATTGTGGCGACGTGGGTCAATAAGTCGTAGGCATTCCAGCGTTCCCAGCCATACTCGGCTTCCATCCACAGAATGAGCCGCGCGAACGCCTCGGCCATCGACCGCTCCGCCGGACAGCCGCTGACGATCGTCATGATTTCCGTGGGCGATTCGATCCGCGGGCCGGCAAGCTTCTTCTGCTTGACCAACTCGACGCGGATGATCGTTTCCGACGGCATCTCCAGGCCGCTCGCCGAAAGCTCCCCATGTCCCATCGCGGCATGGGCGTCGCCCAGATAGAGGTACGCGCCAGGAACGTAAACCGGCAAGTAGACGATGTTGCCGGGACACGTCTCGACGATGTCCATGTTGCCGCCATGGGGACCGGCGGGCATCGTGGTGGGAACGCCCGTGTCCGGCGCCGTGCCGATGCAGCCGAGCATCGGGCGATAAGGGATCCGCACCGAGTCGCTCCAGTGGATGAAGCCGTCGCGAATCGGGCAGACATGCGTGCCATGCGGGCAATCGGTCCCTAACCACTCGGCCAGCTGTTTCGGATCGGAGGTGCGGGTGGCGCACTGCCCGAGCGACGGTTTGATCTCCTGGATATGCACCGCCAACGTATCGCCAGGCTCGGCCCCTTCCACCCAGATCGGGCCGGTTTGTGGATTGCCGTAAGGCCGTTTTGTCTTGTCGCGACGGTCGTCGTTCGAGCGGATCTGGCCGGAGAAGGCGTCCTCGGTTTCGACCAGCACCGATTCTCCCGGCTGGATGCGGAGACGGGGTTCATTGTGGCGGCTGAATTCGTAGTACAGCGGTCCGAGAGGCAAGCGGTGCATGAGCGGAGCGTTTCCGAGTTGCTTGGTTTTGAATGGATCCCACGTCGCCGATCGGCGCGAGCTGTCGTCGCTACCGTGGCCCTACCCCTGGCGCCATTTGTAAATTGGCAGATGCCGGTAATAGACTTCCAGCATGTAAATGCAAAGGCACGTCTCGTAGAGCCGTCCGCCATGCGAGCCCCAGCGGTCGTTTTCCGGCGCCCAACTGCCCGCATCCTTGCCGGTCTTCGTTTGGTTCTTGGGGATCACCTCGCGCATCACCGCGTTCCACTTGTCCCAGGCATCGCCCTCCATGTGGTGCGTGACCTGCGTCGCGTAGTACCAGTAGTAGACGTTCTGGTTGTCGAAATCCCAGCGGATCGGGTTTTCCAGCAGCACCTCGACACCCCGCGCCAACCGCGGATCGTCATGCTTCCAACCCAGATATTGGCGGCACAACAACCCTTCCGCCGTCATCGTCTCCGTCGAACCCTGCCCGGGACGGTATCCGTACTGCGAACCGTCGTCGTTCGCGACCGTATCGAGGAACTTCATGATCCGTTCCAACGTCGGGCTCGGCACTTCCAAGCCCGCCATCAGCGCGCTTTGCAGCGCCATCACGTACCAACCCGTGACCGATGTGTCGCTGTCCGAACCGGGCGTGTACCGCCAACCGCCCTCCGGGGCCTGGATCTTCACCGCGTAATCGATCGCGCGTTGAGCGGGCGCCCGATACTCCTTGTCTTTTGTCATGCCGTACAGTTCGCAGATCGCGATCGTCGCTTGGCCCTGGGCATACAACATCTGGTGATGCACGCCCTCGTGGTAGAACAGGCCGTCGCGATCCTGCATCTTCAGCAGCGCCGCCCACCCCTTCGCGACCTCTTTCTTGAAGTCGCCCTCTTTGTGCGTGTGGCCGGCGCCCTGGAAAGCCAGAAGCGCCATCGCGGTCGCCGCACAGCGGTTTTCGAGCCCCGCGCCGTTCGGATAGGGCCCCGTTAAGCTCCAAGTCCCCGACGCCTCCTGGTTCCGCTTCAGCCACTCCAGTCCGGCCCGCACCGCCGCCTCGGTCGTCACCGTGCCGCCGTACTTGCCCAGCAGCGCTTCCTTCATCCCTTTCTCGCGGCCCGTCAACGCCATGCCGATCGTCGGCGCTTCGACCGTCGAGGTGGAATTGAAGCCATCGAGCGCCACTTCCATCTCGGGCGGCGCGGCGAACGGATCGTTCGCGGCGACCAAATCCTTCGACAACACCGGCTTCTCGACTTCCATTTCCTGCATGAGGCCGTTCGTCAGTTCGTCCTCTTCCAGTTGCACGCCAATCTCTTCGGCGTACACCGCCTCGATTTCCACCGTCCGCTTGCCCGAGGCGGCGAATCCCAAGATTGCCAGCACGACCAAGGCGACCGCGTGAATGATGGCGCTGATGAGCCACGGCGGCGATCCCTGGATCACCTTCTCTTCAAGCGTCTCCTCTTCCTCTTCTTCGTCCACAACGATGACCGGCGTCGCCGCCCCGCCAACCATCACCGGCCGCGGTCCCGATGTCCCCACGGGCACTGGTCTGGCCGCAGTCAGAACGGCAGCCGAAGCGGCAGCTACCGCGACCTCTGGAACCTTACGCGGTGCCAAAGCGACAGGCGACAAGGCGACGGGAGACATCGCGACGGCACCCGCCACCGGTTTCACAGCGGCCGGTGAAACTGCGACTGGAGATACTGCCGCGGGTGCCATTGCGGCCGGAGCAACAGACACCGGAGCGACAGACACCGGAGCGACTGACACGGGAGCGACTGACACGGGAGCGACTGACACGGGAGTCGGCGTTCCGATCGGCGCTACGCGTGTGGCGGCCGCGGCTGGTCCGGGCGAGGAACTTGTCGAGGCACTTGGCTTTTGGGGAATATTCGCCGGACCGGGGACGGTCGACGCCGGAACGCTCGACGGAATCGAAGGACTGGCGGCCACTCCCTGCGATGACGGCATGACAGGCACAGGCACGGGTGTCGCGGCGGGGGTTGGAACTCCGGGGCGAGCGTAGTTCGTCGCGCCATAGCCGGTCGCGGAGTACGGTCCGGCAGGAGTCGGAGTCGCCGCAGTTGGATAGCCGGCAGAGGGATAGCTGCCCGAAGGATAGCCAGCCGTCGGGTACGACGCTTGGCCCGTCCCGGGGTAACTGCTTGATGGATAGGCGGCTGCGGAATAGCCAGCTCCCGTGGCCGGATACGAAGCGGGTTGAGCAGTCGGATAGGGGTTGTTGGTGTAACCGGCGGCCTGAACTTGGCCGTAGTTCGCCTGACCATAGCCGGGCTGACCATAACCGGGCTGACCTTGTCCGGATTGACCGTAGCCAGGTTGCCCGTAACCCGCCTGCCCATGGTTCGCCTGCCCGTAACCCGCTTGCCCGTAACCCGCTTGCCCGTAGTTCGCCTGCGGATAGTTCGCCTGCGGATAGTTTGCCTGCGGATAAGCGGGCTGGCCATAGTTCGCCTGCCCATAGTTCGCCTGCCCATAGTTCGCCTGCCCATAGTTCGCCTGCGGATAGGCAGGCTGGCCGTAGCTTGGCTGGGTGTGCGCGGGCGTCGCGTAGCCGGGCTGCGCGGGAGTGACCGGGCTGGTTGGATTGGGGGAGGCGGCCGAGTAGGGCGTTCCGGTCGAGCCATACGCTGGGGCGACCGGTGCTGCGGTGGGATAGGCCGCATTCGCGGGATTGGATGGGAAACCCGGAACGGCGGCGACGGGAACGGGGCTGGCGGGAATCGAACCGGTGGCGGGGTGGCCTGCGGGCGTGGTATTCGAGGCTGCCGAATCTTGCCAAGGCATTTTGCGAGTGGCCATGAGCATCAACCCCAGGCGCGCATCGGCGCCGTTGCGAGGATCCGTGTCTGTTTCCCAACCGGCAGCGACGTCCGCAAGCCGTCCAAGTGTACCAGCCGTCCCAACCCCGGGCAAGGAATATTAAGTCGCACTAGGGGTATTACTTAGGAAGATTCGAAGGGTACGAAAATCGGGGCCGGTGGAACTTCAGGTGCCGGCTACTTTGCCGACTTCTCTGCCCGCTCCTCGCGGCCGACGAACCGAAGTTCCAAACCGACGTGCCATCGCCCAAAAGTTTTGATCCCTCTGGGTTTCCGGTGGGTCGTCAGCGATGGATTCGCCGGGTGCGGCTATCGCCGCGCCGGCTGGCGCCGTGGCTCGGAAGTTGAGCGACGCACGAATCCTCGGCGGGATCCTGTTGAATCCTGGCTGGACCAAAAGTTTTTCCAGCCGCCCCCCTCGACCGAAACGGGAACGCTGATATGATTCGAGTACTGACGCGGGGTGGAGCAGCCCGGTAGCTCGCGAGGCTCATAACCTCGAGGTCGTAGGTTCAAATCCTGCCCCCGCAACTCAAGCCTACGGTAGCGAAATTCGGCTCCCGTAGGGTTAAGAGACAAAGCCGACGCTAACCACGTCGGCTTTTTTCGTTCGATCGCCAGTTCCCGCCACGGGTTGCGACGTCTCTCGCCGTGTCTCGGGCTAGCCGCCGGTGTCGCGCGAGACACCCGCTGGCCGACTCCGCCAGCCAGTTTCGCCCCAAATCGGATCAAAGTCTCTGTTGTCTCTGCCTGATAACCTCGTCCGGGTTAACTCGTTGTCCGGCTCGATACAGCGTGTCGGAATGGTACTTTCTGGCTCGGGGAGAGGAACGGACACCGAAACCATGAGCTCGGAAGGGTCAAGAGCCACATTTCGGCGTG
>JBIKVL010000403.1:0-4935 GCA_044356875.1 Pirellulaceae bacterium
GGCGGGCGGTGGCGTGTCGCCCAAGGACGCGTTGAATCCATTGGCGCCGCGTGTGGGCCACTACGCGGGCAAAGCGAAGTCGGTGATCTGGCTGTTCATCAACGGCGGTCCGAGCCATGTCGACACGTGGGAACACAAGCCCGAACTGGAAAAACGCGACGGCCAGGAATTGCCGGGTTTCGATCGCTTCACCGGCTTTTTCGCCAACGCCGTTGGACCGTTGATGAAGTCTCCGTTCGCGTTCGAGCCGCAAGGCGAATGCGGAAAACGGGTGTCGTCGATCTTTCCGAACTTGGGGCGCCACGTCGATAAGATGGCTTTCATCCACTCGTTGCACGGCAAGTCCAACAACCACAGTCCAGCGTTGTTCATGGCGAACACGGGTTTCACGCAAATGGGTTATCCGTGCGTCGGCTCGTGGGTGACTTACGGCTTGGGCAGCGAGAGCCGCGATCTGCCGTCGTTCGTCGTGATGTCCGATCCGCTGGGCCGCGGACTTCCGAAAGGCTATTCGTTGAACTGGGGCGCCGGCTTTCTGCCCAGCGTCTTCCAGGGGACATGGCTGAAGCCGCAGGGCGATCCGATCGACAACATGAATCGGCCGGCGGAGATGTCCACCGTCCAGCAGCGAGCGCAGCTCGACCTGCTCCAGCGTTTGAACCAACGGCACTTGGCCGAACATGCCCGGGAACGCGAACTGGCCGCGCGGATCGAGAGCTTCGAGCTGGCGTATCGGATGCAGTCCGCCGCTCCGGAAGCGATCGATCTCAATCGCGAGCCGGCGCACATCCAGCAGTTGTACGGCATCGACAATCCGAAGTGCTCGCACTTCGCGCGACAATGCCTCACCGCCCGCCGCATGGTCGAGCGGGGCGTGCGGTTCGTCCAAATCTACTCGGGAGGGATGGAGAACCAGCGTTCCTGGGACGGCCACAACGACATCAAGGGCAACCATACCCAGTTCGCTGAGGAGACGGACCAGCCGGTCGCCGCGTTGCTCGCCGACTTGCAGCAACGTGGTCTGCTCGATCAAACGCTGGTCGTTTGGGGCGGCGAATTCGGGCGCCTGCCGGTCGCTCAAAAGTCCGAGAAGCCAGGGCGGGACCACAACCCGCACGCTTTCACCTATTGGCTGGCAGGCGGTGGCGCGAAAGGCGGGACCAGTTATGGAGCGAGCGATGACGTGGGGCACAAGGCGGCCGTCAATCCGGTCGATGTCCATGATTTGCAC
Source organism: Pirellulaceae bacterium (assembly GCA_044356875.1). GTDB lineage: Bacteria > Planctomycetota > Planctomycetia > Pirellulales > Pirellulaceae > CAIXSC01. Next base: position 1,232 of record JBIKVL010000403.1, read on the forward strand.
GCCACGATGCTCCACCTGATGGGGCTCGATCACAAGCGGCTGACGTTCAATTTGAATGGCCGCGATTTCCGTTTGACCGATGTCGAGGGACGCGTGATTCGCGAGGTATGCGCTTAATGCCGTTATTCAGTCGCCGCAGTCCGATGCCGTGCTCCGCCGAGTCGCTGTTCGACTGGCACATGAGACCGGGCGCTTTTGAACGGCTCGCGCCGCCCTGGGACCGTGTCGAGGTGGAAAAGTGGGTGACGCCCGACCAGGTTGGGCAACGGGCGATCTTGCGAGTGCGGATCGCCCCGGGCGTATGGAAGCGGTGGATCGCCGAGTATCGGGAGTACGAGCCCGGACGCTTGTTCCGCGACGTTCAGATCTCGGGACCGTTCGCCGCGTTCGACCATCGGCACCTCATGGAGCCGAATGGTCCGGACAAAAGCTGGCTGGAGGACCGCATCGAGTACGCGCCGCCACTGGGAGTGCTGGGGCAGTGCGTCGCGGGTGGCTGGGTGCGCCGCAGCCTCGAAAACATGTTCGCCTACCGCCACAAGACGACAGCCGACGATCTGGCGGCATTCGCGAACGCTCCGGGCGCTGCGCTGCGTGTGGCCGTGACGGGCTCGCATGGCTTGGTCGGATCGGCCTTGGCGCCGTTTCTCACGGCGGGCGGCCACACGGTGACGCGAATCGCGCGGCAGGGCGACGAATTCGCGCCGCCGACGGATGGCTGGGAGGGCCAGGACGCGGTAGTGCATTTGGCTGGGGCCGGTATCGCGGACAAGCGGTGGAGCACCGCGAGGAAAGAGGTGATTCGAACGAGTCGCATCGCAGGCACCGAGCGTTTGTGCCGAGCGCTTGCGGGTTCGAAACGGCCGCCGCGGGTGTTGGTCTGCGCCTCCGCTATCGGCATCTATGGCGATCGCGGCGACGAGTCGCTGGATGAATCGAGCACGGCGGGCGACGATTTTCTAGCGGGCGTTTGTCGCGACTGGGAAGCCGCGACAGCGCCGGCCCGCGCGGCGGGCATCCGCGTGGTCAACTTGCGGTTCGGCGTGGTGCTGTCCGCTCGCGGCGGAGCACTGGTGAAAATGCTGCCGCCCTTCCGCATGGGCGCGGGCGGTCCCGTGGGCAACGGCCGGCAATGGATGAGCTGGGTGGCGCTCGACGACGCGATTGGCGCGATCCACCATGCGATGCATTGCGAGTCGCTCGAAGGGCCAGTGAACGCGGTCGCGCCGGAGCCCTCCAGAAACGCGGATTTCGGCCGGACGTTGGGGCGCGTGCTACGCCGACCCGCGTTCGCGCCGTTGCCGTCGTTCGCCGCGCGACTGGCGTTCGGCGAACTGGCCGACGCCTTGCTGCTCGCCAGCCAAAAGGTCGCCCCGCGGCGGCTTATGGAAACCGGATATCGGTTCCGTTACCCGGATTTGGCGTCCGCCTTGGGGTATCAGTTGGGCTCTGTACCGCGTCAGGATTTTTAACCACGGATAACACCTCAGAACGGAAACATCCGCCGCAATTCGGCGTCGGTGGGTCGGCGTCCGTATTCGCAAATCTCGAAAGCCTCGGCGAACTTGATCGTTTTGGCCCGTTCTTCGCCGTACCATTTGGCGAGCACTGCGCGGTAGCGGTCGGCCTCGCGGCTCTGCCGTAGCTCCCAACGTTCCCGCAGCCACTGGCGGCGTGCTTCTGGAGCGGATGCTGGCGGCACCGTGGCGAATTGTTCGGCGCTCCCCCCTGCCCCGCCCTCGTAGACCTGCGATTCCAGTTCGTGCAACCCTTCCAGTTTGCGATCGAAAATGTCGTCGAGCGCGACGACCACATCGGGTTGGAACGGATACGGTTTTTGGAAGCCGTCGCTGGAATACAGGAACACCGGGTTCTTTTTCAGCGGGGGAACGTCGGGACAGATGAACGGGACCGTGACCATGAAGGCCGCGTCCTGCACCAACACGCCGACATAGCGATGGTCGGGATGGTAGTCCCAGGGACGGTGCGCGATCACGATATCGGCCTTCCATTCGCGGATGATCCGAGTGATCAAGCGGCGGTTCTCCAACGACGGGACCAGTTCGCCGTCGTGGATGTCGAGCACTTGCGAGGCGACGCCCAACCGCTTCGCGGCCGCAGCCGCCTCGGCGGCTCGCCGCAACGCCAGCGGTCCGCCCGCCATATTCCAGTGGCCGATATCGCCGTTGGTAACCGACACGAGCTTGACGCCGTGGCCCGCGCGGGCCCATTTCGCGGCGGTGCCGCCCGCTTTGAATTCGGCGTCGTCCGGGTGAGCGCCGAAGACGACGATGCGCAACTTCTCGGCCGCGTCCGCCGCCTGCGGTTCCTGGGCGTTCGCTTGTGGACCGAAGTCGCTCGCCGTCCAGTGAAGACCGCCGGTCGCGACCGTCGCGACCGTTGCGGCCAAGCCACCACACAGTTCCCGCAAAAAGGTCCGCCGCCCCGCTCCGACGCGACGGGCTATCGCACGTTCGCCCCGCGAATAGATCTGTTCCGTGTCGCGTCTGTCGCTGCTCGCTGCGCTGCCCGTTGTGCTGCCCGTTGCGTTGCTAATGTCGTTGCTCATGTTCGCTCCTCGCGTGAGACTTCTCGAGTTGGCCAGACTTTTTCGCCGTGGCGGACAATATGCGCGAAGTCATGTCCGGCCGCGACAGGCTACTTCCCGCGCGCGGTCTCTTGTCGTCGCATCGCGCCCCGTCCACAATGCGGCCTCGCGTGGCGCCGCGATGTGCGGCGCCGGCCCGGTCCTTCGATGCGACCGGGATTTCACCAGTGCCCAGGGAGGCTGGCTAGATGGCGTCGCAACGATTGATCGCGGGAATCTTGACAACGGCGGCGTTGGCCGTCGGTTTGGCTTGGGCGGCGGGAGCCACCACAGCGGAGGAAAAAAAAGTGAGCGGGCGGTTGTACGAATTGCGGACCTACACGACGCATCCGGGCCGGCTCGAGGCCCTCCATCAACGCTTCAAGAACCATACCATCAAGCTGTTCGAGAAGCATGGCATGAAGAACGGCATGTACTGGGTGCCGACCGACGAAAAGCTGGCGCAAAACACGTTGATTTACGTCGTATCCCATGACAGCGCGGACGCGGCCAAGAAATCGTGGGACGCGTTTCGCGGGGACCCGGAATGGCAGAAGGTCCGCGCCGAGTCCGAAAAAGACGGGCCGATCGTCGCCAAAGTCGAATCGGTTTACATGACGCTCGCGGATTACTCGCCCGTCAAGTAGCCGCCGCAGCCTCGCTCAACCACTTCCCCGCCCCCCGCGTTGCTCGTCAAACACGCCAGCTCCAAAAGCTCGATTGCCACGCGGCGAACGCGGCGGCGTGTGGGGTGGCGGAATCGGCGGCGCCGATTGGGAAATGTCCGACGGCGGCATTGCTGTCTTGGTTGCCGCTGTCGTCGTGGCCGCAGTCGCAGCAGCCGCTTTCGTCGGGGCCGCTGTTGTCGGGGCCGCTGTCGTTGGGGCCGCTGTTGTCGGGGCCGCTGTTGTCGGGGCCGCTGTTGTCGGGGCCGCTGTTGTCGGGGCCGCTGTCGTTGGGGCGGCAGTCGTCTTGGCAGTTTCTTCCGCCGCCGCGTAAGCGTCTTTCATAGCCGTTTCGGCGCCGCCGGTCACGGGCGACGTTTCCGCCACCCCTGGCGAGGATGCGCCGCGTGCGGGATGGGGATCGACCGCGGCCGCAGGAGCCCCGGCGGAAG
>JBIKVL010000404.1:0-4934 GCA_044356875.1 Pirellulaceae bacterium
TCCAGCGGCGGGTGATCGAGGCGTTGGAAACGTGGTTCCGCACGCCCGCCACGTCCGACTGGACCCCACGGCAACTCGCCCATCACCGGCTCGACCTCGCCGTGGCCCGTGGAGCGGCTTACTACGGAATGGTCCGCCGTGGCGAAGGCGTCCGCATCGCCGCTACTTTGGCCCGTTCGTACTACGTGGGCGTCATGGATGGCGACCGTCCCAAAGCGGTTTGCCTACTGCCGGGAAACGCCGAGCCAGGCCAGGAGTTCCACCTGCGAAACCGGCAGTTTGAATTGCTGGTCGCGCAGCCGGCCGAATTCCCGCTCTACGTTTCCAGCACCCGCTTGGCGGACCGGCCTGGAGAGATCCTGGAGGTCGACCCCGAGCAAATGCGGGCTCTGCCGCCGATCCGCACCGCGCTCAAAACACGCCGCCGCGGCGACGCCGACACGGCCGCCGTCGAGCTCCACGCGAAACTGACCGAGATCGGCACCGTCGATCTGTGGTGCGCGGAACGCATCGAGCCGACACGCGAGCCAAGAAGCGAAACACACAGCGAAACACACAGCGAAACACCACGCGAGCCTCGCGGCGCGCCCCGCAGTTGGCGTTTGCAGTTCGACGTCCGCAGCGCGACGCAAACCGATCGCGAAGCCCACGAATCGGCCGCCGAAACCCAGGGGATGCTCGACGAACAGGTTTGGTTCGAATGCCTCCGAGTGCTCGACAGCGTCTTTCCGCTGGCCGCATCGGCGCCGCTGGCCTCCGAACCGGCCAACCATCCGGATAGCCTGATGAAGGTGCTAGCGGAGGCGATTGGAGCGCCGCGGCACGAGTGGCCGACGTCGTTGTTGCGGCGGATCGCCGAACGGCTGTTGGAAGCGGACGCCGGCCGTCGCCGCTCGCCCGCCCACGAGACTCGCTGGCTGAATCTACTCGGGTACAGCCTTCGCCCGGGCTACGGGCTGGCCGTAGACGATTGGCGAGTCTCGGAGACTTGGAAGCTGGTGCAAGGCAAACTGGCGTTCGCGGCGTCCGCGAACCGCACCGAATCGTTGATTCTGTGGCGGCGGGTCGCGGGCGGACTGACGGCGGGCCAGCAGCGGGCGGTGGCCGAACCGCTGTTGGTGCCGATTCGCGCCTTGCATCGCCGTCAGATGACCGGGAAGGACCGGCCGGGCGAACCGACATTCAGTCCGCATGAAGCGCCCGAGGTTTGGCGGTTGGCTGGTTCGCTGGAACTGTTGCCCGCGACGCTCAAATCGGAACTTGGCCGAATCGCGCTCGACTTGCTTCCCAAACGCAAACTCGAAACGCTCCGCGGCGTGCTGGTCTGGACCATCGGCCGGATCGGCTCCCGTGAACCGGTCTATGGTCCGTTGAACACGGTCGTGTCGCTCGACATCGCCAAGCAGTGGCTGGGGCGGTTGATCGAGTTTTCCGCGTCGGCGGACGGCGAATTGCTGGGCGCCATCGCGCTGGCGGTCACGCTGCTGGCGCGGCGCACGGGCGATCGGTATCGCGATCTGCCGGCGGTCGAGCGTGAACGGGCGTTGGCGTGGCTCGCGGAACGGCACGCGCCCTCGCATTATCGGGAATTGGTGGATGTGGGCGGGCGGCTCGATGCGGAGGCCGAGGGGCGGGTCTTCGGCGAGTCGTTGCCGGCGGGACTGCGGTTGGTGTAGCGGTTGGCTTGGTGGTTGGTGTAGCGGTTGGCTTAGTGGGGTTTGAGGGAGTTTTTGACGATGGAGTACGCGTCGTACAACATTTGCCGCGAGCCGCCGGCGTTGCTGGCGGAGTTTCCCGTGGTGATCGAACAACCGGTGCAATGGGGCGAGCAAGACGCCTTCGGCCACGTCAACAACACCACGCACTTCCGTTGGTTTGAAACGTCGCGAGTGGCCTATTTGGAACGGTTGGGCATGGAATACATGACCTCGCCCGAGGGCAAGGGGCTGATCCTGGCGGCGATCCAGTGCAATTATCGGCGCCAGATCAAATATCCGGACTCGGTGCTTGTCGGTTGCCGCGTCACGCGGATTGGCAACGCCAGCCTGACGCTGATGAACGCGGTCTACAGCCGTCAGGGCGATGCGATCGCGGCGGACGGCGAGTCGGTGATTGTGATGTTCGACTACGCGAAACAAAAGTCGCGCCGCGTGCCCGAGGAGCTCCGACAAGCCGTGTCGCAACTTGAAGGCCGATCGTTCGATTGAGATGGCGGTCCGCGGGGAACGGCCGATTTTTGGCGGTGTGGTGGGACTGTCTTGACCCGCGGTGCTCGGGTAGGATGTCGCAGCCTGAACGATTCGCATCCCGGCGCTCGCTATGAACGTCACGATCCCGGTTTTGGCCTTTATCGCCAAGCTGCTCAGCGGAGCGACGGTCCGTTGGATTGACTCGCACCCCGACACCTGCCAACGCGTATATTTCGCGAATCACACGAGCCATCTCGATGCGCTCGTGCTTTGGTCTTCCCTACCCCGACATGTCCGTGAGCTGACCCGGCCGGTCGCCGCGAAAGACTATTGGGAGAAGGGGCCGATCCGCCGCTACATGGCTCGGATGTTCAACGCCATTCTGATCGATCGCCAGGAAATCAAGGTCCATCAGAGTCCCGTGGACGCGATGATCACCGAAATTGGCACTCGGTATTCGCTGATCGTGTTCCCCGAAGGCGGCCGCAGCGGCGGCCAGGACCTGGGGGAATTCAAGAGCGGACTGTATTATCTGGCGAAGAAACGTCCCGATCTCGAACTGGTGCCGGTCTACATCGACAACCTGAACCGGGTGTTGCCGCGTGGCGAGTTCCTTCCCGTTCCGCTGCTGAGCTGCATCACGATCGGGCCGCCGATCTTCTTGGAGCACAAGGAGCCGAAGATCCAGTTTTTGACACGGGCCCGGGACGCCGTGCGCAACCTCAAAGATCGGTGACGGACAACGCTCCGTGAAAGCCAGACCGCGATGAATCCTTTCCAATTCCTGGCGCAGGCGTCGGTGGCCGTCGAGCCGAAGTGGTTCGACGAAGCGTCGCTGTGGCTGCTCGGCGGAGTCCTCGGACTGCTAGTCGCCTCCTTCGTCGTTGGCCAATTCCTGCGCCGCCAGCCGGAGACGTCCGTCAGTCCCGCGTTGGTGCAGATGTTCAATCTGCGGGTGCAGGCGTGGTGGTTGATGGGCGCGATCCTGGTCGCCGGCCTGCTGCTCGGCCGCGTCGGCACCGTCGTCCTGTTCGGGCTCGTCTCCTTCTGGGCGCTCCGCGAATTCATCACGATGACCCCCACGAGGCGTGGCGACCACCGCGCGCTATTTTGGGTCTTCTTCGCCTTCACCCCAGCCCAGTATGTGCTCGTGGGACTCGGCCAGCACTACTACGACCTCTATAGCGTGCTGATTCCGGTATATGCGTCGCTCTTCATCCCCGCGCGGATCGCGATGGCGGGCGACCACAAACGGTTCCTAGAACGCTCGGCGAAAATCCAAAGCGGGCTGTTGATTTGCGTGTACGCGTTGAGCCACACGCCGGCGCTGCTCGACCTGCGGTTGCAGACCCGCGTGAACGGCGAGCTGGCTCCGTGGGACGGCAGCCGTCCCGGTCTGCTCTTCTACTTCGTGTTGCTCGTCCAGTTGGCCGATGTCTTTCAGTTCGCCTGGGGCAAGCTGCTCGGCCGCCGCGTGATCGCCCCGGCGATCAACGCTAGCCGCACCTGGGAAGGTTTTATCGGCGGCGCCTTGTCAACCACGGTGCTCGGCGCGCTGCTCTACTGGGCGACCCCCTTCACCCTGTGGGGCTCGGCGTGCATGGCGTTGATCATCGCCGTGATGGGGTTCGCCGGCAGCATGACGATGTCGGCGATCAAACGCGATCGGGGCGTCGAAGACTACGGGACGCTCGTGCAGGGCCACGCCGGCGTGCTCGACCGCATCGATTCGCTCTGCTTCGCCGCCCCCGTGTTCTTCCACCTCACGCGCGTGACCGTCGGGATGGCCCCTTAGCCGCGCTTGAAACGTCGTCGCGGGGACGGTTTCGTCGCGGGGACGGTTTCGTCGCGGGACAGTTTCGTCGCGGGGACGGTGTCGTCGCGAACCGCTTACAGCAGGCGGACGTCGATCGGGTCGTCAGTCGTGTATTCGCGATTGCCAGGGGGGAAGAACGCGAGACAATTCGCATCGGCCAGTGTTCGCAGGTCGGCGCTGCCTTGCCAATCGAGCAACTGGATTTGTGGACGGTGGCTTGTGTCGAGCGACTCGGGATGGATCGGAGCGGTTCCTTGCGGGAGGATAACGGCCGGCCAAAACGTCGGTCGGTCGCCACGGTACGACTTGGGCCTATCCAGCCATCCCCGAGCTGACGCCAGGCCATCCGCCGACCGTCCCTGAAGGCGTTCCAGCGCCGGCCGCACGAACAGATTCCAGCAGACGAGGCTGCTGACCGGATTGCCGGGCAAGCCGAACACCAGCGTTGTGCGGCCCGACTCGGCGCGTACGCCGAACCAGAGCGGCTTGCCGGGACGCAACCGCACTTGATGGAACCGCGCCACGACGCCCAGTTCCTCCAACACGGAGGGGACAAGGTCCAACGCGCCCGCGGAAACCCCGCCCGACAACACGAGTAGATCGGCTTCCAATCCGGCGATTATCCGTTGCCGTAACGACTCGCGGTCGTCCCGCGCAATGCCTAGCGGTACCGCCAACGCGCCGGACTGCTCGGCCAACGCCGCCAACATCGGTCCATTGCTGTTGCGAATCTGGCCCCGCGTCGGCACAAGGCTCGGTGGCACCAGTTCGTTGCCGGTCGACAACACCGCCACACGCGGTTTCGGCACCACCAACGCCTCGACGCACCCCACTTCGCTCAACAGCCCGACTTCGATCGGCCGAATCAAGCGGCCCGACTCCAACACCACGCTGCCAAACGCCAGCGAAGCGGCGCGACGCAGGATGTT
>JBIKVL010000005.1:0-16831 GCA_044356875.1 Pirellulaceae bacterium
CCCGCCAACCCCGCCAACCCCGCCAACATCGCTACGCCCGCCGACCCCGCCGACCCCGCCGACCTCGCGACGCTCGCGGACTAGTCGCAGTTCGACCCGTTCGATCGTCGCGTTCCCAAGGGGCCGGCGCTCGGCCAAATCTAGGCGAAGCGAGAGCGCGGACCGCAGCGGGGACCATTCGAGCTCCGGCAATCGGTCGGTCGCCAATGTCGAGTTCGCCGGGACGAGCCGGCCGTCGTCAAACAAGCGGAATCGGCGAGCGTCGGGGATACCCCGTAGCAGCCGATCCACGGTCGCGTTCCAGTCCGGTCCCCTGAGCCAAACCCGACCGCCATGCTCGGCGATGCGAATGTCCGCCTCTTCGCGCAGTTCGATCAAGGCATCCAATTGAGAGCGGGGAAGCGATGCCGCCCAGGCGTTCATCGGCCGGTTTCCAGTTGGGTCCAAACTTGATCGATAAGTCTTTGCAGATCGCTCCGTTGCAGGTCGTTCTCGATCCACTGGCAACGGGCGGCTAGACTGCCGGCCGCCTCGCGCAAACGCAGTCGACAGGGCTCGTCGCCTGCCTGGATCGCGGCCGCCGCCTGCGCGGAGAGTTCGCGTAGGCTGGCCGCCAGATTCTCAGCGTTGAATGCGGCTCGCTCCAAAGCCCGCGGGTGGGCTCGCGAGCCGCTCTCCGGGACCGCTTCGACGGCGTCGCGAAGCAAACGGTCGACCAAATCCCGGACAATCGTCTGTTGTTCCTCGGTGTCCCAGATGTACCGCAGCACCCACAAGTCGGTCGTTTCGGCGACCGTTCGACCACACAGCAAGGCGCTCGCCGCCACCAAACGCTGCAGCTTGACCGCGCGTCGGTCCGAGACGGCGATACCTGCCCGCCGCAACCCAAGGATCGCCTCGGCGTAGCGCGGCATGACCGCGTCGAGCGAAATCGCATCCACGCGACGTTGCAATTCCCTCAACCGGTCCACCGAAACCGTGGCCTCGGCAGGCTCGCGGCCGGCGTCGAGCCGCCAACCGGCGGCCAGCAGTTCGCCCAACCGGTCATCGCCCACGTTGTCGCACGAGGCGCGTAATAGGAAGCGGTCGAACAATGCCCGCAGGGACTCGTCCTCCGGCAACCGGTTGCTGGCGCCCACAAACATCAAGGCGGGGAGTGGCCGGGTTTCGCGGCCGCGACGAAACACCCGCTCATTCAACGCCATCAGCAGGCTGTTGAGGATCGCACTGTTGGCGTTAAGCAGTTCGTCGAGAAACACAAAGTCGGCTTCCGGCAGCATGCCCTCGGTGTTTGTGACCAAATCGCCCTCCCGCAGCCGACGGATGTCGAATGGGCCAAACAATTCATTCGGCTCCGTGAAACGCGTCAACAGGTAATCGAACACGCGGCCATCGATTCGGCGGGCCAGTTCCCGCACGAGCGCGCTTTTCGCGGTGCCCGGTGGTCCGAGCAAGAAGAGGTTTTCGCGGGCGACAAGGCACACGCCCAGCAAGTCGACGATTTCGTCTTTGCCTACGAATGCCCGTTTTAGCGGCAACAGCACCTGGTCATGAAGCTGTCGAGCCGCCGCGAACGGCGCCTCGTCAAGAGTCGGATCGGTCATCGAATGGGGACTGTCGAAAAGGGGATCGATTCGAGCCACGCATGCGCGATTGCCAAAGGTCGACCCGCCCATCGAATTCCCTTGCTGTCGCTGGCGATCGAGGTTTTAGTTCCCATCCAGTCCCCGGGCAACCATGGACGCGGCCGCTAGGCGGGAATGATGTTGCGCGCGTGACACTTGGATGGCCAGGACTGGCCGCCCGACGCGCCAATCCCTAGGCGAAAGTCTGACCGATCGCCGCCAACCAGGTATGAACCCTTGGGTCGCCCGCCCGTGATCGGTCCCGAGCGGCCACGACCCGGTCCACGTAGAGGATTGCCAAGCTTGCGTCACTCAGGATCGGTTCGAGATCTAGTTGGGAAGGGTCAACCCGGCCCATGCCTACCGACGAAAGCGGCCACTGCTCGCCCCATTGCTTCAAGACAGTTAACAAAACGTCTCGCGGGTCCGCGGCGGCGGTCATCCGAGACAAATCCGGAAGAAACCGAAACACCAGGTCGACGGCGTAATGCGCGGCTGGGCCACGCTTGGCGGGGAGTTCGTCGGGAAGTTCGGTGGGAAGTTTTTCGGCAAGCGCCGCCAAGACGATCTCACGATCGACGTCGCGGAACACATAGAACTGGCACGCCCAGAGGAACCGTTCGGCCGCCCAAAGCGCCGTCTCCACGTCCAGCGGCGGCGGAGTTCCCGACAGTTCCAGGCGATAATCCCGTTCGAAGGACTCAAGGATCTGACGTGCCGGATCGCGGTCGAGCTTGGCGTCGACCAGCGGGTGAGGGACGGACAGTTGGCCTGTAAGGAGCAAGTTTTCGAGCGCTTGCGTAAACGGTTTATACGCCAATCTCACGACCTCCCTGGCGTCGCATCGAGGCGGGAAAATCGAGGACAAGGACGTATGCCAACAGCCACGGCAGGCCGTCAACAGGAAGTGGTGGTTTCGCCTTCGATCAGCGTTGGATGTCGTTGGCAGCGAGTCGTCATCGCCAACGCCTTACAGTTCGTAGTCCGCTAGCGTTCCGCGATCACGGCGACGGCCTCGATTTCGATCATCCACTCCGGTCCAACCAACGCCGAGATACCGACCAGCGTGCTGACGGGCGGATGGTCGGCCGCGATATATCGGGCACGCACCTCCCGGATGATCGGCACATGTTCGGGTTTCAAGCCGACCACATACAGATTGGTTTTCACCACGTCGCGGAAGGTCGCGCCAGCCGCCGCCAACGCCCTCTCGACATTGCGGAAAGTTTGCTCGGTTTGGAGGCGCATGTCGCCTTTTCCGACCACTTCTCCACGCTCGTTGACCGACACCTGTCCGGAGATGTAGATCGTTTTTCCGCCAGAAACCGTCGCCACGTGGGTCCAACCAAACGTGGGACAGAGCGACGGTGGATTGATGTAATTGATTTCCATGCCGTGCCAGGCCTTTCACGTAACCAGCGTGAGCGGGGAAGGAAAACGGTTCGAAAAACGCCGGTATCCAGGAAGGGCTAGAGCACCGGCAATTGCGGCAGAATCGGTTGCGAGGCGGCTCGTGCCGCGACATTCCGGGCAAGCTGCGCCACAATCCGGTCGAGATAAGGGGCAACCGCCGGATCCTTGTAGTTCGCCAAGGTGTGGCCCGAATCGCCATTTTCACGGATCGACATGTGGATCGGCACATCGCCCAAAAATGGAACCTGCAACTCCTCCGCCCGCCGCCGCGCCCCACCGCTGCCGAAAATGTCGTACCGCTTTCCATTGTCCGGACAAACAAAGCCACTCATGTTCTCGACCATGCCCAGCACGGGGATGTTCACCTTGCGAAACATCGCGATCGCTTTCACGGCGTCCAGCAAAGCCACATCCTGGGGAGTGCAAACAACCACCGCGCCGGTCAACGGCAGCATCTGGGACAATGTCAACGCGATGTCGCCGGTTCCCGGCGGCATGTCGATGATGAGATAGTCGAGGTCGCCCCACGCCGTGTCCCGTAGAAACTGGGTGATCGCGCCGTGGAGCATCGGTCCACGCCAAACGACCGCTTCTCCAGGCGGCACCAGGAACCCCATCGACATCACCGGCATGCCATCTGAGTAAATCGGTTGCAGCTTGTTGTTGGCGATCTCGGGGCGGCCGTGAAGGCCGAGCAAGTGCGGGATGCTGGGACCATAGACGTCCGCGTCCATCAAGCCGACTTGGCAGCCAGCTCGTTTAAGCCCCAGCGCGATGCTCGCCGCCATCGTGCTCTTGCCAACGCCGCCCTTGCCCGAGCCGACCGCGATCACGCTCTTCGCGCTCAATCGAATTTCTCCCAGTGGAGCTACCGGCCGGGTAAATCCGGCCAACGTCACGGTCACGCTGGCCGCGTTCGGCAACCGCCCGCGAACGCGATCCGCTAACGCCACGCGAGTTTCTTCGGCCAATGGCGCGGAATGGGAAGTCAGCCCCAGCGTCAATGAGACCGCGTTGCCATCGACTTTCGCGTCGTAAATCTGTCCCTGTTGCAGCGCGCCCCGACCCGTCTCCGGGTCGGCGAAATCCGCCACCGCCGCCATCACGTCCGCGATCGTCACTGTCGCTGTCCCCATCGTTTTCCTCGTTTAGTTCCTCGAACTTGTCGCCCCGCGAACGCCCCAAAACTCCAGGACCGACGATTCTAACCGACTTCTGCCACATCCACCGATCCCCACGGCAATCGCCGCAGAATCGTGGACCGCCAGGATATTGGCCCCTCGGGATAGCGCGCACGCTGTCGCGCCAGCAGGGCCACCATGCAATCCAAATCCCCGCGTCCCCGAATCACCTCGACGATGCCCACGTCCCTCAACGCGGCCTCCGCAGCAAGATCATGATGTTGGGCGAGCACCACCGCCCGAGCCAGCGGAAAGCCTTCGACAATCGCTGGCCATCGAGCCATCCATGAAGTCGGGCGAATGTAGGCAGCGTCGACGGCAATGATGCTCGTCGGCGCGTCCCGCAAAGCTGCCAACAACCCATCCCATCCCCGAATCTCGACGACGCGAATACCGCCCATAGCGGGTGGAACGCGCTGCCGCACGGCTGCCGCCCATTCACCCCGTTGCTCGAACACCAAACAATTGGTCGTCGGCATCGTACCACGCTATCCGACCCACACCGCGACTGGTCAACCACCCGCCGCGGCCCATTGAACCAACCACCACGACGCTCGCATCCTAGGTGGGGTTCCGCAGCGTGACAACGGGGCGGATGTCGCGACCACCAACCACCAACCACCAACCACCGATTCTCCGGTCAGGGGTCGTTGGCGAGTCCCAACTCCTTGATCGACCGCAGCAATCGCGGGCGAGAGATGGCGAGCAACCTTGCGGCTTTGGCTTTGTTACCCCGGGACTCGCGAAGCGCGCGGGCAATCAATTCGCGTTCGATGTCGCGGAGGAAGGCGTCGAGCGGCACTTGTTCGGCGGGGCGCCGTGGTCGGCGACTCGCGTCGGCGGCTTGTCGCAGCACCATGGGGAGATCGGTCGCGGTGACGAGTGGACCGGCGGACCGCTCGCACGCCTCGGCGACAAGGCGTCGCAGTTCGCACCATTCGCCGGGCCATGGGTAAGCGCCAAGGCATTGCAGGGCGTCGGCCGTAAAGCCACCCAGTTGTCTTGGCCGACCTTGGGCGTTCCAACGCTCCAGTTCGCTTTGGGCCAGTAACGCCACATCCTGTGGCCGGCTCGACAATGGCGGCAATTCGAGTTCGCAAGTGCTGAGCCAAGCCGCCAAATCGCGGCGAAAACGTCCCTCACGTCCCATCGCGAGCAGCGAATGTTCCGCCGTCGCCAGAGTCCGACATTCCAACCGTCCCGCTTCGATCGCCTCCCATAGGACGCCTTGGGCGTCGACTGGCAAACGATCCACGTCTTTCAACAAAACGGTCGGCCACGCGGGGACGTCGGGCTTCTCCAGGGAATCCCGCAAGCTGGGAGTGGCCGGTTCGCGCCCCGGCCGCGTCAATCTCGCCAACGTGTCGATCGCCCTTCCCATGAGGTCGCCGTCCAACAAGGCCCCGTCCCAGGCGACCAGCGGCTCGGAGAGCGGCCGGAAACCGCGATGAATGGCCCGCGTCAAAAACTCGCGGCCCGCCCCCGGGCGTCCCCGCACCACTACCCGACAACCGCTCGTCGCGGTCCATCGAGCCAACTCGCGAACGCGGGCAATCTCTGGGCTTTCCCCCAGCAGACACTCGACCTGATAGGGAGCCCAAAACCCGAGACGAGCCTCGCGCAATTGATCATGGACGCGAATCGCCGATTCGAACGCTTCCCCATCCGCCCACGATTCCTCGAATTCCCGCTCCGGCGACTCGACGGCCGCCACGAACACCAGCACCCCGTGTATCGCGCCGGTTGGGCTGTGGAGCGGAAACTGATCCGAGATTCTCCGCGAAACAACACCCGAGACCGTTTTTACGGTCAGCCGTCGCCGTGTCAGTTCCCCATGGAACGCCTCGGGAGCCGGACACAGTGCGGCCGCCATCGGACTGAGTGGTTCATTACCCGCCTCCACCGGCGAATGGTAGTCGCAGCGGAGACCGCAAATCTGACTGGCGTCAATGCCCAGCCAGGATTCGGTCGCCGCGTTCGCGTAGAGCAGGCAACGCCGCCCGTCGACGGCGTAAACCGGATTGGCGACTTCGCCAAACCACCGCAGAAACTGGTTTCCAGGCGAACGAGGCCGAGTCATCTTTGCTCCGCTCCGTCCGAGTTCCGCTCCGTACCAGTTCCGCTTAGTCCGATGTCCGCTACGTCCGAGTTGCGTGCCTCGGTCGCGAAGCTACCCCGCCCCCCACACCGCCCTCCACGCTTGGCGGCGTCAGAAGGTCAGTCGCGAGATTTGACCCCAACAGGCCTGCTCGATCCTCCCGCCACCGACGCGGCCAGCGTTTGGTCGCTTCGAACCCCGTCGCTCCGCGCTTCACTCACAGCGGCCCCGCTCGTGGCGCCCCCGTTGACAGCGGCCCCGCTCGTGCCGGCCCCGCTCGTGGTGGCTGTGGTCGCCGTCCTTGTAACGCTTTGACCCGCGAATCCGGCCCCGCGGAAACCGATCGCCGGCAGGACGCCCATGCCGATGACCAGTACGCCGCAAGCGACCATCGCCGAAAGCGTCGTCGCGCTTCCCTGAGGAGTTTCCACGGAACCATCTTGCGACACGCTCGCGCTTGCCGCCGGAGCGGATTGGAAGAACATCGCGCCGACAATCCGAAGATAATAGGCGGCGCCGATCGCCGCGTTCAACGCGCCCACAATCGCCAGCGTGGTGAACCAACCCGAGAGCGAGCCGTAACTAGCGCCGGTAGCCATCTCCAGTGTCGAGGCGAAAAGCGCGAACTTACCCCAAAATCCGGCGAACACGGGGATGCCCGCGAAGGAAAACATCGCTACCGCCAACACGCCCGCCGCCAGCGGATGCGATCGCCCGCAGCCCGCCAGCTGTTCGATTTGATCTACCGGCTTGCCGGATTCGGCGATGTACGTCAACGCCGCGAAACCGCCGATCGAGGCGAACGCGTAGGCCGCCAGATAGAAGAGCGTCGCCGCCAATCCTTCCGCCCGCAAAGCATCGCTGTCCGCGACCAAGGCAACGCTCAAGCCGATCAACAAATACCCGCTGTGAGCGATCGAGCTGTATCCGAGCAGCCGACGAACATGTTTCTGCCACAGAGCACAGATGTTGCCCAAAGTCATCGTCAATATGGCGACGATCACGGCCATTTGCCACGCCGTGGCATAAGCCGGAAAAATCGCCAACACCAAACGGGTGAAGGCGATCACTCCAGCCACCTTCGGCAATACCGCCAGCAGCGCCGCGTTGCCCGCCGTGGCCCCTTGGTAGACGTCGGGCGCGTAAAAGTGGAACGGCACCGCAGCCAGTTTGAAGCACAGACCGGCGGAGATGAGGATCACGGCCAGCGGCGCCAGCATCCATAGATTCGGCGCCGTGCCGGCATCGGTCGTGGTCGCGGTCGCGGCCGCTCGCAGTGTCGCAACCGCTTCGCGAATACCAGTTTCCGAACCGCTGCCAATCAAAGTCGTGGTGCCGCCCATCCCATACAGGAAGCTCAACCCGTAAAGCAACAGTCCTGACGATAGCAGACTCAGGAAGAAATATTTCGCCGTCGCTTCGCCTGTGGCGCGATCGCGGCGTCCGAGGAACAGCAACGCGTAGGTCGGAATCGAAATCAACTCCAAGCCGACGAACATCAGCACAAGTTCATTGGCTCGCGCCACAAACATCAGGCCGGCGATCGTGAGCATCAACGTGCCCGAGTGCTCCGTCTTAAGTTCGTCCGGCGCCGAGCGGGTCATGACGAGCGAGAGCAAGAGGCCGACGATCAGCGCCATCGCCCGCAGAAGCTGGCCCAGATAATCGAGCGACAACGGACCGGAAACTGTCATTCCTTGCTCGACCAAGGATTCCCAGCGTCCCCACTCGATGCTCAATAGCCATCCGATCGCCGCCGCGTAAGCGCCGCTCCCGAGAACGAGCCAGCCTAGTGCGCGAGGCCGAAATGCGCCGCCCACGAACAGCGCCGTGGCGGACAAAATCAATACGATTTCCGGCACAATCAACGACAAAGTCGTTAGGTCAGGCAACACGTTAGCGGCTCCCCAATTGATCAGCGGTCGAACGATCCACCGCCGGACGATCCGCCGTCGAACCGGCGACGGTCGATGACGATTCGCCCCAGCGCTGTTCGATCGGACGTGTCATCGCGTCGGCGACTGGATTCAAGGTCGATTGCATGCGCCGCAAGAAATACTCAGGCTGCAACCCAATCCAAACGACAAAGACCACGAGCGGCACGAGCGCCGCGAATTCACGCCATCGCAAATCGGGCGGACCGGCACCCAGCGGCGCTTCCCCGTGGCCATGACCATGATCATGGTCTCCGCCGGGCGAATGTCCCGCTTCCTGCCCATGACTGGCTCCCCTTCCATGGTTCGCCGCGTGCGCTCCATGATCGCTACCGTGCTCACTGCCATGGCCGTCGCTGTGGGGTTCCTTGAGCGGGCCAAAGAACACGCTGCGAACGAGCCACAACATGTACCAAGCGCCGAGCACGACGCCGGACACGGCGACGACGGCGATCGTCTGCAAGCCGACTCGCCAAGCGCCGGCCGTTTCCACAAAGCCGCGCTGGAACATACCGATCAAAATCATGAACTCGCCGGGAAACCCATTCAGCCCCGGCAAGCCAATGCTCGAAAAAGTGAAGATCAGCATGAACAACGACAGCCAAGGCAGTCGGCGGGCCAAACCACCGAGTTGGCTGATCTCCCGCGTGTGGTACCGCTCGTAAAGCATACCGACGATCGCGAACAAACCGCCCGTTGAAAGACCGTGGTTGATCATCTGCAGGGTGCCGCCCTGGATGCCAAGCCGATTGATGGCGAAAAGGCCCAGCATGCAAAACCCCAAGTGGCTGACGCTGGAGTAGGCGATCAAGCGTTTCATGTCCCGCTGGGCGAGGGCGATGAGGGCTCCGTAGACGATGCCCACTACCGACAACAGCAGCATCCAGGGCATGAACGCGGCCGTCGCCGCTGGTAGCCAGGGAATGTTGAAGCGCAGAAAACCGTAGGTGCCGATTTTCAAAAGCACGCCCGCGAGGAACACGCTACCCGCGGTCGGGGCCTGAACGTGCGCTAGCGGCAACCAAGTGTGCAACGGGAACAATGGCACCTTGATGGCGAACCCAGCGAACAACGCCAGGAAAATCCAAATCTGCCAAGACTCGGGCAGGGGATGAGCCGCCAATCCCTGAGTCAACCCTTCGATGGAAAACCTCAAGCCGTTCCCCGAGTGCTGGGCGTCCCAGATCACAATCGCGAGCAATCCCAGGAACGTGAGCACGCTGCCCGCCAGGGTGAACAGAAAGAACTTGATCGCCGCGTAACGACGGTCTTCGCTCCCCCAGATGCCAATCAGGAAGAACAACGGAATCAGCGTGAACTCGAAGAAGATGTAGAACAGCAACAGGTCACGCGCCGCGAACACGCCCAAGCAACCCGATTCCAGCAACAAAAGCATGCCATAGAACAGAGCCGGCCGGTCCTGGATCGCGTCCCAACTCACCAATACCGAAGTCAACAGCAAGAGCGCCGACAATCCGAACAGCCAGACGCCAAGGCCATCGAGTCCAACGCTGAACCGGACGTCGGGCAACCACTTACCCGCTCCCGCCGAATCAGCTCCCGCCAAATCCACTCCCAACCCCGCGCCGGGCCCAACCCAAGCGATTTCGCTCGACGCGAACGCTGACGCGCCATCGGCCGGAAAACTGTTCACCACGGTTCCGGCCAACGCCAACGTGGCGATGGCGACGACCAACGCCGTCCAGCGCACGGCGTTGCGGCCGAGCGGCGCGAGTCCGGCCATCGCCAACGCCCCGGCCAGCGGCAAAAAAATGGTCACCAGCAATAATTGCGACATGTTCGTGATTCGCCTCGAACTAGCTCAGCTTCCCGCCCACAACAGTTTGGCCGCGATCAAAATCAGCGTGCCCAACAACATGGCCAAACCATAGAACGGCACCAGTCCCATCTGCAGCGAACGCATGAGCGAGCCAAGCTGGGTTGGCATCCGCCCGCACAAGTTCACCGCGCCGTCGACGATCCAGCGGTCAATCCACGCCAGCAGCAAGCCCAGCGTCTGCAACGGCCAGACCACCGTCGCCATATAAATCTCGTCCCAATAGAACTTTCGATAGGACAGCCGATACGGGGATACATAGTGACCCAACGCCAACGGAGCGGTCAGCAGCAGCGCGGCGAACAGGGCGAGATTGCCTAGTATCGCCGTCAACCAGCCAAGTCCGATGCCTTTCGCGCCGGCGTGAATCGCCGCGATCCACGGCTTTTGACGCCACTTCGCCACACGCTCGACATCCATCCAGCTGGACAACTCTTCGAGGTTCGCCTTCGACGACAGCCACTGGACCTCACGCTTGCTTCCGAGATACAGATAGCTGGCCAATAAAATGCCGCCCAACGCGACCAAGGTGCTCGTAGCCGCTACGGTCAAATGGAATTCGCCTGGCTTCTCGGTGCCAAGGACCGGACCGCCAGCGAGCGACGGAGCGAGCGATACGAAGTGGGCAAATCCGTGCGTCCATTCCAAGTAACCACCGATGCCAGCCGCGAGCACGGCGAGAATCGCCAGCGGCCCGCACATCGACCAGGGGGACTCGTGGGCATGGCTGCCCGCCTCGGCCGGAATCCGCTCGGGACCGTAAAACGTCAAATAGAACGCGCGGAAGGTGTAGAACGCCGTCATGAATGCGACGAGCAAAGCCAGGAAGTAAAGGCCCTGATAGAGCGTCGCAAGAGCAGCGGCCGAAATCAACGTGGGGACGTTGGCGGCGGGAATTGCGGCGTTGGCCGCATGGGAGCCATCAGCCTTCCCCTCGACTCCAGCGACTCCGGCGGCGTGGGCCGAGCCGCCGGCACCCGCCTCCTGCCAGTGGTGCGCTTGTTCATGAAGCGACGCGACGATCGCGTCTTTGCTCCAAAACCCCGACAACGGCGGCACGCCCGCGAGCGCCAAGCAGCCGATCAGGAAGGTGGCGTGCGTGACCGGCATTAACCGACGCAAGCCGCTGAAACGGCGCATATCGATGATGTGCCCCATGGCGTGCATCACGCTGCCGGAACCAAGGAACAGCAACGCCTTGAAAAACGCATGGGTGAACAGATGGAACATGCCGGCCACGATGCCTAGCAACGATCCCGTGCCCAGGCCGAGGAACATGTAGCCCAATTGGCTCACCGTCGAATAGGCGAGCACCCGCTTCAGATCGTGCTGAGTAAGGGCGATGAGTCCGGCGAGCAGGGCGGTCGCTCCACCCACCACCGCTACCGTGGCTTGGGCTTCCGGCGAAGCGGAGAACAAGGGCGTGCAGCGGGTCACCATATAGACGCCCGCGGTCACCATCGTCGCCGCGTGAATCAACGCGCTGACCGGCGTCGGACCTTCCATCGCGTCCGGCAACCAGACGTGCAGCGGGAACT
Organism: Pirellulaceae bacterium; assembly: GCA_044356875.1. Taxonomy (GTDB): domain Bacteria; phylum Planctomycetota; class Planctomycetia; order Pirellulales; family Pirellulaceae; genus CAIXSC01. The sequence goes on from JBIKVL010000005.1 coordinate 11,627, forward strand.
GGGCGCTCTTGCCGCAGGCGCCAAGCATCAACAGCAGGCAGATCGTCAAGCCCACGCCGCCACCCCAGTAGGCGTTCGCCTTGATCCGCGAGGGACTCACGACTCCCAGCGGGCCGGCGACGCGATCGCTCGACGAGTCTCCGGTGGATTCCTCGGCGGTTGCGGCCGCTTCACCGGCGAACGTCGCCACGGCGGCCCGATCATGGAAATCCAACGTGCCGTACGTGGTCCAAATCAAGAACAATGCGAGGGCGAATCCAAAGTCGCCCACACGGTTCACGAGAAAAGCTTTCATGCCCGCCGCCGCCGCGTCCGGTTTCGGATACCAGAAACCGATCAGCAGGTAGCTGCAAACGCCGACCGCCTCCCAAAACACAAACAACAAGGCGAAGTTGCTAACGGACACCAGCATTGTCATCGAAAAGACGAACAGGGCGATGTAGGTGAAAAACCGCCAATACCCACGTTCGCCCTTCATGTAGCCAGCGGCAAAAATCGCCACCAGCGTCGAAATGAACGTGACCATCGACAACATGGTCGATGTCAACGGGTCGGCGCGAAGCGTCACGTCAATACGGAAGTCGCGGAGGGCCGATCCCGGAGCGGTCTTCGCGGATGCGTCGGCGCCGGTGTTCGTGGCGTTCGCGACGGCACCGGCGGAGAGGCTTGCCGTGGCGGCGTCGAGCCGCAGGGCATCTGGGAGATCCATCCAAGTCCACAGCGCGAGGACGTGTTCGTAGCCGCCCTTGTCCGCCGTTTCCGCCGCCCGCTGCTTCACTTCGGTGAGCAGCCCCAGGCTAGCGAGGAACGAACCGGCAAGGGCGAGAATCACAGGCCAATGGCTGGCCGCCTTGAGGTGCCTCGGGCCAAACAGCGCCGTGAGGATAGCCGCTGAGAGCGGCAATCCAGGAACCAGCACCATCAACAAATGCAACTTGGAATCCATAGTCTCGGGTCCGGTTCTTCAGGCTCGGCGCGTCACACGCGGCTGCGATGCAGGTCGATTTCGGGATCGCGGGACGGTAAACGGCCAGCTGGCGTGAGCGTTGGCCACACCTTGTCCTCCTCGCGTTCCTCGGGAATTTCGCGATCCACGTAGGCTGGTTGACCTTCCTCGCGCATCTCTTGCCAAAAGGCGATATCCAGTCTGCCGCTGCGATGAAACAACATAAGAACCAGGGCCAACGCGATCGCCGCCTCGCAAGCGGCGACGGTGAGGATGAAAATCACCAACATCTGTCCGCCCCAATTCGCGTGATACTTGCCCCACGCGACGAGGCTGATTGAGATGCCTTGCAACATCATCTCCGCGCACAAAAACATGACGATCATGTTTCGGCGCACTAAAAAACCGATGAGTCCAAGCGCGAATAAAATTCCGCCGACCGTCAAGTAATTGAACAGTTCGGCCGCTGGCTCAGCCATGGTCCCGCTCCTCTCCGGCGTCGCCAGGCTGTTTCGCCCGCTCGTCCCGCCCCTGAATCACAATCGCCACCGCACCCACTAACGCGGCCAGAAGAAGCGTTCCACCCAATTCAACCGCCAGCAAATGCCGACTGAACAACACGCCGCCCAGACGCGCCATGTGGCCGCGGCCGTCAATCGTGTCGACGGCGGAGCGCGGTGTCGACGACGGCTCCTTATCGCTACTGGCCACAACTGGCGTCCCCGGTGTTTTCGCCCCCATGACGCCGAGCGCCGGTCCCACCGTGCCCAACACGAGTCCCAGAAGAACCGCGGCCGATCCGACGATCACCGGCTTCGCCAGCGGTCCCCAACTGATACGATCGTACGCATCGTGGCCTTCCGGTTGGGCCAACATCACCACGAACAGAAACGTGACGACGATAGCTCCCGCGTAAACGACTACCGTCGCCACGCCCAAAAATTGGGCGTTTTGAAGGCAAAACAGGCCGCCAGTGCCCAACAGCGAGACGGCGAACCAGATCGCCGAGTAGACCGCGCTGCGCATCGCAATAGCCGCCCCTGCGGAGCCGACGGTGAGGGTGGCCAGCACCCAGAAGCTCAACTGCGCCCCGAGCGACTCGGACCGCCCCATTCCCCAACCTAAAAAAATCAACGCCGCGGCCGCGAACAAAAGTCCCGGCGTTCGCGAGCGTTGACTGCTCCCGGGGATGAGCAGCAACAGCGAAACAGCGCCCGCGACGACGCCCCACGCGAGCGGCGAAGCGAGCAAATCGTTCCACGGCAACGCTGCCCAAAATGGACTTGCCATACCCGGCGGAATCACGAAACCAAACGGGTCGGCCAACGAATCGACCAGCGGCATTGGCGTCATTTCGCGACTCCCAACGTGGCCGACTTCATCGGCTCTTTATCTTTTGTCTCGTCGAAGACGCTCAAGAGCTTTTCCTTGTCGAACACCATTTCTTCCCGGCTGCGACCGGTCAGGTTGTACAGGCTGGTCAATTCGATCGCGTCGACCGGGCACGCTTCCTCACACATGCCGCAGTAAATGCAACGCAACTCGTCGATCGTGAAGCTCTGCGGATACTTCTCGCGATCGGGCCAGGGACTTTCGGCCGCCAAAATATCGATACAGTGGGCTGGGCAAGCCGTGGCGCACAGGAAGCAGGCGACACATTTGACCCGTCCCTTCTCGTCGCGATTCAATCGATGGACACCACGGTAAATCAACGGGTTGCCAATCGTCGGCTCCTGGTCGGGGTAGCTGACCGTGACCACGTCGCCCGAGATCGAACGCTTGAGGTGCTGGAAGGTGGTGGTCAACCCTTGGATGAACATGGGCAAGTACATCTTGCCACCCATCCCAAGCTGCGGCTCACCTACCCAAGTGATTTGCGGGTCGTCGACTTTCATCGTAGTTAACGCCTCGGCACGCGAGGCCCTCCCGAGACGGCGTTACAACTGGGAATCGATGTCAAAGGCTTGCAGGTTCCGCCGCGGCGTGTTGTCCGTAACCAACGTTCCGCTCGAAGCCACCGCCATCCAGCCAAGGAAGCATGTCGCCCATGTGACGGCCATCATGCCGAGATCCCACAGGCGGCTGTTCATGTCCGGGTCAACCATCACACGCAGTTCATACAGAATCGCGACGACGACTAGATTCGCCAGGCCGAGCGGCAACATGATCTTCCAGGCCAGTGCCATCAGTTGATCGAACCGGAACCGCGGCCAACTCCACCGGGTCAACATGAAGAACAGAATGACCAGCACGATTTTGCCGCTGAGGATTGCCACTCGCAGCAGCGCCCCCAACCACGTGACGTTGTCGTCCGAGCCCGTCACGCCCCACAGATGCCAACCGCCCATAAAGAGGATCACGATCAAGAACGAAGCCGTGATCATGTGCAGGAACTCGGCCACCAAGAATAAGAGCAACTTGATGCCCGAATACTCCGTATGGTACCCGCCCACCAGTTCCTGCTCGCATTCCGGCAAGTCGAACGGAAGCCGAGCCGCTTCGGCGAACGCCGCGACCACGAAGACGATGAATCCCAGCGGTTGGGCGAAAGCATACCAGACGCCCGATTTGGCCTGCTCGCGAATGATCACTTCCAAGTCGAGCGAGCCGGCGGCCAGTGTCACGCCCAAAAGTCCCAGCCCCATCGGTAGTTCGTAGGCGATCAACTGGGCGCTCGATCGCAAACCGCCCAGGAAGCTGTATTTGTTGTTGCTCGCCCACCCTCCGAGCACCACGCCATAGACGGCAATGCTCGAAAGCGCGAATACGTAAATCATCCCGACGTCAATGCCAGGAGCCACGATCAGCCGAATCGGGGTTTCGAGACCAGGCACCGGCGGCAGCACGCTGCCGAACGGAATCACCGCGAAAACCGCGAGGGCGGCGATCAAAATCGAAATCGGGGCGAGAATGTACAAACGCTTGTCCACATGCGACGGCGTGTACTCCTCCTTGCAAATGAACTTCACGCCATCGGCCATCGGCTGACCGAGACCGAACATTCGGATCTTGGTCAGCGGGATTCCGACGCGGTTGGGACCCACGCGGTCCTGCACCCACGCCGCCATGCGCCGTTCCAGGAGAACGAAGTACGCCGCGGCGGTCATGAGCCCGCCGATCAACAGCGCGATCTTCACAAGGGGTTCGATGAGTTCACGGGGCGGAATCATGAGGCGCCTGCCAATTGATTGACCTTCAAATCCAACCCGACATCCGGGATCGCCCCGGTCGCCGCCGAGAAATACCCGATCGCCCGGGCCACGTCATCCAAAACAGCGCGGGAACGGAAAAGTCCAGTGCGTCCAGCCAGTTGCCAGTAAAGATGGCCTTCCACCTTCACACCCGCCGGAGCCCGTACCGCCCACTCGAACGATTGCAGTCGGTCGGCATGATTCACGTACGACCCATCCCGCTCCGCGAACGCCGCCGCCGGCAATTGCCAAGTCGCGGTTTCCATGAGCGGCGAGCTGAAAAAGTCCTGGACCACCAGGGTCTTGACCGCCGCGAATCGATCGGCCACGGCCGTGTCGTTCCACGGCGCGACGTAACCGCCACTGACCCAGACGCCGTCGTACGAACCGCTCGGCAAGTGCTTGTCGAGGAACTCGCTCCAAGTCACCAGCGGAGCGCCGGTCACCCCCGTCAGCACCGCTTCGACGCCCTTGCGATTGGGGCACTTTTCGGCGCGAATCGTGAATCCCTTCGCGAACGTTTCATCCTCGCCCGACACTGGGATCGGTCCCAAGACCAGCAACGCGTCCGGACGGATACCGCGAATGTACGTGGCCAGCAGATAGGCTTCTTCGACGGTCAAATGCGGGGAAACAACGGCGGCGAGACCCGAGCAACGACGCAAATCGGAGTCGATCTGCTTCGCGACCTGAGGCCACTCAACGTTTTCCATCCCCTTCGCCCCGCGACGGCGTGGGCCGGCAATTCGATTCGGATCATGGATGTGCTTCCAGCCGTATCGCCCCTCGTCGCACATCCACCACTGATTGACGTGCGGATTCTCACGCGGCTTCAAACGGTAGACGCGATCTTGATTCTCGTCGACGCGAATCGAACAGCCGGTCGAGCACCCGGCGCAGACTCCGTCGTGCGATTTCATGAACCAGACACGCTGCGTGTAAAGAAAATCCTTGTCGCCCAAGGCGCCGACCGGGCATAAATCGACCACATTTCCGGACAGCTTGTTATCAAGCGGAAACCCGGGGAACACGTCGATTTCCTCGTGCGCTCCACGGTTGGCCACCATC
>JBIKVL010000405.1:0-4929 GCA_044356875.1 Pirellulaceae bacterium
GTCGTGGCCGCCTCGCGGCCGCGCGAACCGCGCCAGCCAGTCTCGCCAATACCACGTAGATCGGGCAGCGCGACCAGGAATCCCCGTCCGAGCAATTCCTGGATGGCGGCGCCCCGTTCGCTCAAGAACGCCGCTTTCCCCGACTCGGCGATCGCGACCACCGCTCGGCCCGGCTGGTCCGGCGCCCGCTTGGCTGCGGTCAGAATCATCACGGGCACGACGATGCCCGGTTCCACTTCCAAAACTGTCCGTTCCACTCGAGGAGCCATAGTCGCGGGCTTGGCGGCGGGATTGGTCGCGGGATTAGCGGCGGGATCGGTCGCGGACGCGACGACGCGGGGCGGTGTCGCGGGTGGCTGCGCGCCCAAGCGTTTAGTCCAGGCGTCGCGCAGCATTTGTCGTTGCTCGGGCAGTCGCTTGGTGGCCAGCGAAGCGGTGAGCCGGGCGACTCGCTCATTGCCTAGCGACCGCAGCGCCTCGTTGAATGACAGAGGGCCCAATTGCCGCCGCAGCTCGGGCGTCCAACAGACCAACTGCGCGCTGTCCAAAGGCTGACTGTACTCGTCAGCCTCTTCCACGCGGATATCGAACCAGCGGGCGAACGCCGGATGGATCATGCGCCGATGGAATCGTCCAATATTCGTGCAGTGGGACGCCTCGGGCGGCTGTTGTTTCAGCGTCCCCTTGCCATGAGCGGCGGCTAGTTTGTCGGCGGCGCCGTAAAAGTCGCCCCAAATCTTCCGGTAGCGGCTCCAGGCCGGATCGCGCGCTTCGTCCCACGCGAACTCATGGGCGTGAATCAGCGGCCGAGGCGCGGTGCTGGCGACGATGACCCATGGGAAAAAGTCGTCGCGGCCGCCGAGCCGCAAACCGCGAGTCGATTCCCAATAGGCTCCCCCGAGCAGATTGAAACGAGTCTCGGCGTCGTCCGGCAACGGGAAACGCGATTCGGGTTGAGGGCCGCCAAAGTTGAACGGCGCGCAGGCGGCGATTCGCGGGTCAAGCGCCGCCGCGACACCGGCCGGATCGCCGCCGCCCGCAACCGCGCCGAGGATCGCGATCCGCCGCGGATCGATACCGGGACGGGCGAGCAACAAATCGACCGCCCGCATCCAATCCCACGCCATCCAGCCCATCAGGCTGTCGCCCAGCAAATGCAACTGGACGCCGCTGTCATAGCGGAAACGGTAATCCTGGCGGCTCACTTGGAACGGCTTCGGGAAGTCCTCGGCCCGGTGGAACGGATGCGCTCGACGCTCACCGTGCCCGGTCTGGTCGATCACCAACACCAGACAGCCAGCGCGAGCCCACGTCATCCCCATGTCCTGCAGTTCGCTTTGCGGTTTGTCGCGGTGATGCGAATGGGCGATCATCAACGCAGGCATCGAATCGCGGGGCGGATCGGGACAATACAGATGGGCGGGAACCCAAACTCCCGGACGCGATTCGTACACCAGTTTTTCGATCCGGAACCGCTCGCCGCGAATGACACCCGACGAATGCACCACGAGCGGCGCGGGCGCGGTCGGAAAATCCGCTAGGGCCGCTCGTAGCCGCGCGATCCGCTCGTCGCGAAACGCCTCCCAACCAGCCTTCGAATCGACCTTGGCCCACTCGGCGCGGTTCCGCGCGTTGGCGGCATCCGAGCGTTGTTGCAGGTCGCGATCGATCTGACGGCTTGTCGCCGCCACTTCATCCGCCGTAAGCACCGCTTTCAGCACGTCGGCGGAAAGAGACGCGAAACGCGGCGATTTTTCCGCAGGGGCGTCCGCGGCAACGGCGGCGGACGTCACGACGAAGGCCGCCAGTGAAAGCGCAATGGCGACAGACGGGGCGATGGCCTGGCCAACAGCTTTTGAGAACATTCGCGGGCTCCAGGGGGCGGGACACGGACCGGAGCCAGCCTGAATCAGGTTCCCCAGTCGCGCGAATAGCGGAAGTCGCGGTCGACAGTGCGCGCGGACAGTTTCGCGATCACTGGCATGCGGCGTTTATAGTGATTCCGCCGAACGCGTTCCATCACCTGCTGAATGAAAGCGTGGTCCCAGCCGCCAGCCCGCAGTTCTTCCGCACTCCAACGGCAGTCGACCATCCGATAGAGCAGCGCATCGACGGCCGCATAGCTGAAGCCCAACTCCCCTTCGTCCGTCTGCCCGATCCACAGATCGCCCGTCGGCGTCTTTTCCAGGATTTCGGGCGGTGCCCCAAGATGGCGGGCGAACGGGTAGAGCTGCGTCTTGTAGAGGTCGCCAATCGGATTCACCGCCGACGCCATGTCGCCAAACTGAGTGCCATACCCCAAAAGCAATTCAGTCTTGTTGCTCGTGCCCAACACCAAGCCGCCGTACGCCGCGCTCTGGTCGTACAGGATCGTCATTCGTTCCCGGGCGCATTTATTGGCGAGCCGCAGTCGCGACGCGTCGGGAAAGCGGGCGAAGTAAGCGTCGATCTGGGCGGTGATCGGGATTTCGACCAGCCGCACCCCGAGACAATCGGCGACCCGCTGAGCGTCCTCAAGCGACGCGCCGCTCGATGTCTTGTACGGCATGGCGATGGCCAGCACATTCTCCGGACCCAGCGCGCGGGCGGCCAGATACGCCACCACCGTCGAATCGATACCGCCTGACAATCCCAGCACCGCGCGCGGAAAACCAGCCCGAGTCAACTCGGAGCGGATGAACCGCGTCAGCATCGCTTCCACCAGCGGGCCATGGATCGCCAGCGGATCGGTCTTGTCGACTCGCCCGGGCGCGGCAGCCGAAAGCGCCGCCGAGTCTGTTGCTGACTGTGGCGTTGGCGGCGCGGCGGACGGCACCGCGATTGGCGCGGCGGACGGCGCGGCGGACGGCGAGCCAGACGGCGCGGCGGACAGCGAGTCAGACGGCGCGGCGGATGACAGGGACGACGCATTGGGGGCCGACTTGGACATCGTGCACGAGACCTCGGACATAGCGGAAGACGGTCGCGGATTGGGCGTACGGAGGAATCCAAAGCAGTGGCAGCAGGGTCAATCGAAGCCGCTCAATCCGCTTCGTATTGTCGCCGTTGGATTCGGCCAAGCTCCCCGAGTGTCACGGACAAGCGCTGGTCGCGTCCGAGCGGCGTTTGCAGCCGGGCGCGGCGCGGCGCGTTCGCGTCCACTTCAACGATTAACAGTTGCGGATCAAACGGCGCGGCGGTGGCGGCAATCTCGCCATCCGGCGCGACAAGAAAACTTCCACCCCAAAAGCATAGTCCTTCTTCCACGCCCGCTCGATTGCAAACCGCGATATACGCCCCCAGCAACTGGGCATAAGTTTGGCCAATATGACGATAGGTGCTCGCGGTCCGCACTTCCGCCGCGTGGACGCCGCGCGCTGGCGAGTTGGCAAGGCACAACAGCCAATCGATCCGCTCGGCTTGCAGAATCGTGGCTACCGACAGGTGCCAAAAGTCCTCGCAAACCACTACGCCCACTCGCCCGAAGCTACGGCTATCGAACGCGCGGACTCGGTGACCGGCGGCGAAATACCGTTGCTCGTCGAACAGACCATAAGTCGGCAAGTACACCTTGCGATGCACATGCCGCACGCCGCCGCCTTCGAGAAACGCGGCGCTGTTGAACAAGTCGCCATGCTCGTCCCGCTCCACAAATCCCACCACGACCGCCATGTCGCCAGCGGCGGCGGCAAGTCGCTCCAGCTCAACACAGCGTACGGGACGCGCGACATCGGGCACGAGGTCACGGAGATAGTAGCCGGTCAGCGACAATTCGGGGAACACGACCAGATCGGCCCGCTGCCGTCGCGCCTCGGCGAGCACCGTTTCATGCAGTGCCAAGTTCCGCTCGACATCGCCGAGCACCGGATCGATCTGCGCGAGCGCCACTCGCAACCGTCCGCCGTCACCCCGCAGTCCCGCAGAACGCGTCTCGTCCACCTTGTTACCCTCCACGGGAACCGCGGATGACTCGTTCGCACGTTCGGTCCGCGACAGGTTCGACGAAACATCAGACCGGACATCCGACGACACGCCGGACGACAAATCCGACGACAGTTCGGCAGCGGCGGCGGGCTTTCCGGCGGGCTTTCCGACGGACCTATCGGCGGAATTCGCGTTTGTTGGGCGGGGAGACGGCGTGGTCATGGGCTCGTCCAGCGTTACTGGGCCCGCGTTACTTCGCTGGTTTCGCGATCTGGATGCTCAGGTCAGTCAACTGCCGCCTTTCGACTTCGCCCGGCGCTTCCGTCATCAGGTCGGTAGCGCGTTGCGTTTTTGGGAAGGCGATGCAATCGCGGATGTTGTCCAGTTTGCCGAACAGCATCACGACGCGGTCGATGCCGAGCGCGATGCCGCCATGCGGCGGAGCCCCGAATTGCAGGGCGTCGAGCAGGAAGCCGAACCGCTCGCGGGCCGAAGTCTCGTCGATTCCCAGCAAATTGAACACTTCCTGCTGCGTGGCGCGGTCGTGGATTCGGATGGTGCCGCCGCCCGCCTCGTAGCCGTTGATGACCAGATCGTACGCCTGCGCGCGGGCTTTGGCGGGATCGGTCTTGAGCAACTCGACATCCTGTGGCCGCGGCGCGGTGAACGGATGATGCATCGCCACCCACCGCTTCTCCTCGTTGTCGTAATCGAACATCGGAAACTCGACGATCCACGAAAAGTGCATTTTCGCCGGATCGTAAAGCTGGAGTTCGGCGCCAAACCGCTTGCGCAGTCCGTACAGCGCCTTGCAAGTGACGGGAAAGCTGTCGGCGACGAACAGCAGCAGGTCGCCGGGCTTGGCTTGCATCCGAGCGGCGATTTTGGCGAGCAGTTCGTCGGTGAAGTTTTTGGCGATCGGCGACCAGAGTTTGCCATCCGCCTCGACGCGGAACCACGCCAGCCCCTTGGCCCCGAAGTCGCGTTTCACGAACTCGGTCAGCTCGTCCAAGTCTTTCCGCGAGT
>JBIKVL010000406.1:0-4913 GCA_044356875.1 Pirellulaceae bacterium
GCTAAAGATCCCGCGCAATCGCTTGCGGCGCGTTTCGCGGGAGGTTTCGCGGCGCGCTTCGCCAGCGGTTGCGCGGGATCTTTAGCTGCCGCTTTGGAGGATGGTTTGGCAACAGGACTGTTCGACGGTCAGAGTGGCTCGCTGAACGCCGCCGAGCCGACGCCGTCGCCGATGCAGTCGCCGTCGCCCCTACCGCCGGCGTTCGCGCCGTCCGACGAGCCCGTCTATTTGTCGGGAGAACTGGTGCTGGTCGATCCGATCAATCGACGCGGCGCGCTGCGGATCGACGGCGACGCCAATGGCCGTTACCACGATGGTCCCTTGCACTATTTCGCGTTGCTGCCTTATGGCATGGTCCGCTATCACGGTTCCCCAGCCGAACTTCGCGATGTGCCGTACGGAACTCATTTGCATGGCTATTTTCATCGACCGCCAGCAGGGGAAGAGCAAACGATTCCGCCGGTTCCCGCCGAACAGCGTCGGCACGAAATTCCCCACAACCACGCGATTTCGCTCGCCGACGATTTCAGCCATTACGGCGGCCAGGGACAAACGTGGAAGATCGTCGCCTACGATGCCACGAAGAGCAAGCTCGAAGTCGAGCCGATCGGCCAGTTGGCCAAGGACGGGATCCGCGCGAAACACACTTTCGACATCGATAACGTCGCGCGACTTTGGAAACAGCGATCGCTCGTTGAGCTCGAAGCGCTGAAGCCGGGCCTGGAAGCGCAATTGAATTTGGCGTGGGCGGCGGTCGGTTCGCGGGACAAAGAGTTTTCGATCGCCGACCTGTGGCTCGACGATGACAGCCGACAGTTCGCCACCGAGTTGCAACGGCGGCGGCATGTGCGGTTCCAACAGCAGCGCTGGCTGCCCGCGCGGGTGGATTACGTCGAGCACTTCGACTATGGCGGCGGCGAAGTGACGCTGACGCTGTTCGGAGGAATGGACGCGTCCCTTTACGAAGATTTGCGGGCGACTCAAAAGACCGGCTTTTGGGTCGCGGCGGCTGACAAGACGCTGCGGACTTGGTTCCATCGCGGCGATCGGAAGGTGGGCAAGGTGCAATCCTGGACCGAAATGCCCAACCCTCCGGCCGGCAGCAGCGGGATACAGATAAAAATGAAGTTCGCCGAGTTGCTCGAAGGCTATCGGCCGGGACGGTATGTGCGGGTGAAGAGCGAGCGGTGGGCCTTCGTCACCATGCCGCCGGAAGAGCGCCTCAAATCGCCCGACGACCTCCGCCGTGCCGCGACCCTCACGCTGCCTTGACGATGGAGGAGTTTTCCATGACTTTGCGGAGCGGTTTCAAGGGCATGGCGGCGGCGTTCACGCAAGTGGTCGTGGCGCTATCGTTGCTCGGCATTTGGCAAGGCGGTGTGCGAACGGTCCGGGGGGAACCGCCAGCCCCGGCGGCTGCCGCCGCTGGCAACGTCCCGGACGGCGCCGCGTTCGACGCGGCGACCCGGACGTTCTTCCAGACCTACTGCGCCCGGTGTCACTCCGCGGGCCAGTCCGAGGGCGGTTTTCGGCTCGACACGCTAAGCCTCGATTTCGCCGATCAGGACGCCGCGCAGCGGTGGGGCGAAGTCGTGTTCCGCATCAACAACGGCGAGATGCCGCCCGCGAAGGAGGCTCAGCCGAAAGCGGCGGAGCTGGGGAGCGCGGTCGAAGCGATTTCCGCGCGGATCAAAGACGGCGAGGCCGCGCGGATGGCTCGACGCGGCCCCGTGGCCCACTACCGGCTGAGCCGCGAGGAATACGGCCACACGCTCTACGATTTGCTCGGCGTCTATTACGACGTCATGATTCCCGGCGCCCTCAACGATGATCCGCGTTGGCACGGTTTCGATCGACTGGGATCGCTACTGACGCTTTCGCCTTCCCACGTCGACCGTTATCTGCGGGCGGCGGAGACGGCGGTCGCTCGCGCGTTTCCCGCCAAACCGCCCGCGACCGAGACGACGCGGCGCGTCGCGGACGATGGGAAGTGGCGGGAGCTCCAGTTGGCCGGCCCCAAACGCTGGGCGATCTGGCCGGGCCACAGCCAGCCGCTCGGGCAGATCCAGCACGCGGGACTGTACCGCGTGCGGCTGCGGTTGAGCGGTCTGCCGTCGTTTCGCGGTCGTCTGCCGCACTTGGCGTTGTGGCATCAAGGTCTGAAGCGAGCGGTCGTTGGCCAGGATGTCGCCGCCCCTGAGGATCGTCCTACCGATTTGACGATCGAAGCGTTTCTGCCCGAAGGCAGTTATGGCGTCATGAACCAGGCCCCAGGCATGCTCGCCGATGGCCAAACGCCATCGATCGTTCGCGAGGGGTTCGTCAATACGACCGTCAGCCGTGAAACCCGCCCGGTAGGCTACAAGCAGTTTGACGACCAGGGACGGCTCATCTTTCCCCTGTTGATCGTCGATTCGATCGAACTGGAAGGGCCCATCCACTTGCCGCTGGACGTTCAAAAGCGCGAAGGTCTGTTGCCAACCACGGCCGGCGCGGGCACGCCAAGCGCGGGCACGCCAAGCGCGAATGCCAATCGCGCGCGGGACGCCGAGACGACGGCGGCGTTGCGGCGGTTCATGACCAAGGCTTGGCGGCGACCGGCGACGGACGGCGAGCTTGACCGGTATGTCCGCTTGATGGAACAGGAAGAGGCGGCTGGCGAAGCGTTCGACGCCGCCTATCGCACGGCGCTGGTGGCGGTCCTGTCCTCGAAGAATTTTTACTATCTCGAAGAGGGGTCGGCGGACCGTCGTCGCGACCGCGTCAATGATTGGGAGTTGGCGTCGCGGCTCTCGTATTTCCTGTGGAGCTCGATGCCGGACGAGCAGCTATTCGCGGCGGCCGCGGCGGGGAAACTGCGGGAACGGGAGACGCTACGGGCCGAACTGCGGCGGATGTTGGACGACCCCAAGGCGGCTCGATTCGCGAGCGCCTTTCCGCGGCAGTGGCTGCAGTTGCACCGGGTGGGACAGTTTCCGGCCGATCCCGAGCTCTACCCGGACTACGACAAATGGCTCGAAGAGAGCATGGTGCTGGAGACGGTCGGCTATTTCGACGCGGTGCTGCGCGGCGATCTGTCGATCCGCGAGTTCCTGGTTTCCGACTGGACGCTGCTGAATCCACGGTTGGCGTTGCATTATGGCTTGCCGCCGATGGCGGAATCGGGATTTCGCAAGGTGGCGTTGAAGCCGGAGAGTGGCCGAGGCGGCCTGTTAACGCACGCTTCCGTGCTTTCGCTCACTTCGGACGGCACGCGGCATCGGCCCGTGCATCGCGGCGTGTGGGTTTCGGAAGCCGTTTTTGGCCGCACGCCGCCGCCACCGCCTCCCAACGTCGAACCTTTGGCGCCGACGCCGAGCGACCGGCCCAAGGCGACGATCCGCCAGCAACTGGAAGCGCACACGACGCATGCGATCTGCGCGTCGTGCCACGCGAAGATCGATCCCCTGGGATTCGCCTTCGACAATTTCGACGCGATCGGCCGCTGGCGGACCGAGGAACTGGTGCTCGGCGGCCAAGGGGCGAATCCGCCGGTCGATCCGAGCGGTCGGATGCCGGATGGCCGCGAGTTCCGCGGCGTGGCCGACTTCAAGCTGCTGCTTGCCCAGGATCTCGATCGGTTCGCCGAAGCGTTTGTCGAACAGTTGGCGACCTATGCGTTACGGCGGGTCATGACAGTCGACGATCGCCCGCGAATCGGTGAAATCACCGCCGCGAGCCGGCCTGATGGCTACCCGCTCCGAGCCGTCATCGAACAGTTCGTGCTCTCCGACCTCTTCCAGCAGCGATAACCGGCCGGCGCCATCGTCGTTCTCCGCCTCGCTCGGTCTCTAACACCCTCGTTTACCGCCAATACCGTTCAATTGGCGTTGAGTCTCTGTTGCTTAGAAGCTTGCGACTGCTGAAACAGGGAAGGATAAAGACGCTCGGATTCACCCTCGGGTAAGTGCAGTTGTACCTGTTGGCTGAGGGCCAACCTCAACCCACAGGGTCGATTCAGAATGGCCCTTTTTGGCGGCAATTCGATGACACGTAGCTTCGCGCCGCTCACTTGATGCGAGCGATAAACGCCTCGTACCGTTGTTTCTTCCGCTCGACGACGGCATCTGGTTTTGGACGCGAGCTGAGGTCCAGGGTAGCTTTCTCAGGCGAGTCGGCCTCGTATTCGAGCCTGCAGAACTTCGGCCAACTCTTCGAGTTGTTCGCGATCCCGAGTCGTAAGTTCATCGCTATTGGTTACCGGTTCGCCTAGCAGTTGCTGGAGAGTCTGAATGGTTCCCTCCAGTCGCCCCTCCTGTCGACCCTCCCGTCGCCCTTCCTCGCGTCCTTGCTGGCGGCCAGTCTCCAAGCCGCGCATTTCCGCGAAATCCAAGTTGCTGTGGAGGTCCCGAAGTGCCTTCATCCGCAGTTCGTACCGCAGCCGTTCCTCTTCGGTCTTCGATATCATTTCCAGAATGCCTCCCGCCTCCACAAACACCGGATCCTGAAACAACCGCTCAATCTCCGGAATCTCCAATTGGTCCACGTGCCCAAGAAAGTAGGCCCACTTTTCAACCGGTCGGGCCCGGGGCAACATGGCCGCCCCGCCCCGGTACTTTGGCAACTCGATCAAGTGTACCTCAAGCTGGTCTGAGAAGACCAGCTGATGTTCCAGCGAACAGAGTTGGAAGCGAGTGTGGAATGCCGGAGACTCGCGAAAGAGGATTCCGTCGAGGAAACAGATACTCATGGCCGGGGCTAAGCGCTCATACTTCTCAGATTCCCCGAGTTGCTGGCTGTAAATGCAGGCGAGGTAGTATACGAGCCGGCGGGTCAGCGCCCCGGCTACCGAAGTTTGCATTTCCAGATTGTATTGACGCCCACAAGTGTCCCGCGCCCGCAAGTCAAGAACCGACAGCTTGTCGTCCTCAAAA
>JBIKVL010000407.1:0-4911 GCA_044356875.1 Pirellulaceae bacterium
TTCCCGGGCCAGCCATTGGTGGTCCCAGTCCGGCGCGAAGCCCCGCAGCGAAAGTCGAAAACCGTTCTGGCCCGCAAGCTTCCCGTGACACCCGCCGCTGTTGCACCCAAACCGCGTCAACACGGGCTGGACATCGTTCAAAAACGAAATGGAAGCCGGAGGCGAAGTGGAAGCGGACGGCGAGACGGAAGAGGTTGGCGAAGTGGCAGGATCGGCGGCGCGAGCGGCGGGAAGGGTGGCCACGGCGAGGCTCGCGAGAAAGCAAACAGCGCCGAGAGCCGGCGGGTACGGCAGCGGAGAGAATGTCGGCGAGAAGCAGCCTGCCGAGCGGACTCTGCCAATGTTGCGAGTGGTCACGGTTCGCTCCTCCCGAGCACGACAATCTGGTCCGCTCTCCACCGCAACTCTTGCGGCCGCGCGGCGAACATGCTGCATTATCGAAACCCTGAAAGTAGATCGGCGATTCGCGGGAAACAACCCCTCGCGAATTTGCCGGTCGGTTCCAGTGCTGATCGGTTCCAGTGCTGATCGGTTCCAGTGCTGGTCGGTTCCAGTGCTGGTCGGTTGAAGGGATTCCGAGGAGTGCCAAGCATTTCCCGGTGCGTTCCCGTTCCCCATGGCGTTCGACGAAGTCCCGGTAGTCCCCCGATATCCCCCTAAGTCCCGCAAAGTCCCCTGATGTTTTGCGAAATCCCACAAGGAGCCATCCCCATGTCTCGGTTCGTTTCTCCAATACTCTTGATCTGGCTAGCGGCCGCAGCGGCGGTGGCGCCGAACCTTGTAGGGGCTCAGACCCGCGAACAGAAGGTTCGCAAAGACAAGGCGAAGGTCGAAGCCGACGGGTTTTGGATTTACAACAATCTGGCGAAAGGGATCGACGAGGCGAAGTCGAGCGGCAAACCGCTGCTGGTTGTGTTGCGGTGCATCCCCTGCGAGGAATGCGTCAAGCTGGACGACGACCTGGTGGACAACGACACCCAGCTCAGGCCGCTGCTGGAACGGTTTGTCCGCGTGCGGATCGTCTCGACCAATGGGCTCGACCTGTCGCTGTTCCAATTCGATACCGACCAGTCGTTCGCGGTGTTCATGCTCAACGCGGTCGGCGATATCTACGGCCGCTACGGCACGCGGTCGGACCAGAAGGAATGGGCCAACGATGTCTCGATCGCCGGCCTTGGCAAGGCGCTCGAAGGGGCGCTCGAACTGCACAAGGCGTATCCGGCGAATCGCGCCGAATTGGCGGGCAAACGCGGCGCCATTCCGGAATTCCCGGTGCCCGAGCAGTTCCCGACGCTGCGGGGCAAGTACGGGCCGAAGCTGGACTACGAGGGCAATGTCGTGCGGAGCTGTATTCACTGCCACCAAATCGGCGACGCGCAGCGGGCCTACCACCTGCAGAAGGACGGATCGCTCCCCGATCGCGTCCTGTTTCCCTACCCGCACCCGAAGTCGATCGGGCTGGTGATGGACCCGCAAGAACGGGCGCTCGTGAAACGCGTGGAACCGGGTTCGCCAGCCGCCGCCGCCGGTTTCACCGCCGGCGACGTGATCGCGCGCATGGACGGACAGCCGCTGCTGTCGATCGCCGACATGCAGTGGGTCTTGCAGCAGGTTCCGGCGGACGGTGGCCGAGTGACGGCGGAAGTGCGCCGCGGCGGCGGATCCCAGAAGAATTCCGTGACGTTGGAATTGCCCGCGGGCTGGCGCCGTCGTGACGACATCGCCTGGCGAGCTTCCAGCTGGGAACTGCGCCGACATGCGCTCGGCGGACTGTTCCTGAAAACCGTCGACGCGGACGGCCGCGAGTCGCTGCGGGTGGGCGACGGCGAGATGGCGCTGCGGGCCCAGCACGTCGGCGAGTTCGCGCCGCATGATCGCGCGAAGCGGGCCGGCTTCCGCAAAGGCGACATCGTGGTGTCGTTCGATGGCCGTAAAGACCTTCTGCGGGAAACCGACCTGCTCGCCTACGCTCTCGAACAGGCGAAAGCCGGCAAACAGGTCGATGTCGACATCGTCCGCGACGGCAAGCCGCTGCGACTGCAACTGCCTGTCGGCGGCCGATAGTGTGTCAACGGCCTATCTTTTGATTGAAGCCACGGATTGCGCGGATTTTCACGGATGGGAGATAAGATCATGAGCTAGCCAAGGACAGTTAGTCTTCCTGGAAGTTTCCCTAACGCGAACCTGCGGAGCAGCCGCGATGCGAATGAAGACGCTCGTGACAGTCGTTGGTAGTGTGATCGGTGCTTGGTCGGTGGCAGTCGGTTCGAAGACGGCCGTCGCGCAACCGTCGGCTCAGCCCGTCACTCAGTCGGCTGCACAGTCGGCTGCACAGTCGGCTGCACAGTCGGCTGCACAGTCGGCCGCACTATCGGTGGCGCCGTTAGCCGCACCCACGGAAGCGCCAGTGGAAGCGGCTGGATACGCGCCGTGGAAGTTGGTCGCGCCGCCGTTATCGGGACGGCGGACGGACGTTCCGATGGCCGCCGCCGGCCCCGACGGAGCTTTATATATTCTGGGAGGCCGAACGCATTGGGGCGAATATAAGAAGCCACGGCCTTACGACGTGCTTCGGTGGAACCCGGACGCCAACCAGTGGCTTAACGAGTTTCCCGCTGGCAAGGTTTGGGGACCGGCTTCGGGCCTGTGCGAGGCCCCGGCATGGCGGGACGAGCGGTTCCGGTTTGACGACGTCGAGGGCAACACGCGGCCCAATTGGACGGTCTACGGCACTTTTTCGCTCGGCCAGAAATACGGCTATGATCCGCACACGCGGCGATTCTTTTTCTTCGCCGGTGGCCGCACGTTTTCATACGATCCGGCGAAACAGGTCTGGAGCGACCTCGCCCCGCCGTCCGACCCGGAAAGCGAACTGCGCGGCATCCTGCTCTGGAGCTCGATGTGTTACGACGAACATGGGCGCCGTTTCCTCCTGTTCGGCGGCGGCAACATCCGGTCGGACCGCGGCGATCCGGGAACTTGGAGTTATTCGCCGGCCGACAACCGCTGGACCCGGTTGTCGCTCGACAAGCAACCGCCGCCAAGGGCCAATTCCCGACTCGCCTACGATCCGACCTCGAAACAAATCGTGTTGTTCGGCGGGGACCAACTGTCGCAGTTGGTCGCGGACACTTGGACGTTCGATGTGGTGGCGAATCGCTGGGAAGAGCGCCGACCGCCACTCAGCCCGGCCCCACGCGCCGGGCACGCTCTCGTTTGGTTGCCGAGCGTTGGTCGACTGGCACTGATCGGCGGCTACACTTATTCCTCGACCACGGGCTACTGCGAGCCGCTCTATCGGCCGTTGCCGCTGGAGGCTTGGCTATACGACAGCCGCGCGAATCGCTGGAGCCTCGCGGGACACTGGGACACGGAACCGTCGCCACGCGGGCTGGCCGATTTCTTTCTTAGCGCCGCGGCGCAGACAGTCGCGGGCGGCGACCGCGTCAGCCTGCTTGCCACGAACGGCCTTTGGCAGCGGGATTTCGCCGCCGCGCCCAATGAGCAAACGAAGCCGCCAGCGGGCGAGGCTCAGCCAACAGAGCCTGCACCACGCGAAGAACAATCGCAGGGTGCCGGTCAAGCGCGGCCAGCAAGACAGGCGGAGCGCACGGTTCAACCGGCCGTTCGCGCCGTAGCGCCGGGCGCCACGGTGGCCCGCACTGGCTCGTACGACCCAGCGTGGTATGCGACGGAGGTGCCGGCGGCCGATCCGGTGGCGGTCGCAGCGCGTTTACGGGCCTTGGCGCCAAACCGTTGGAGCGCCCAGCCGACTCCGAAGAAGCCCGGGATGAATATGGACTGGGGATCGGCCGTGTTTTGCCCGGATGTCGACCGGATCGTCCGGTTTTCGGGCGGCCATTCCGCTTATAGCGGCACGGCGCCGGTGGTGTACGACGTCGCCAGCGACCGCTATTCGCTGCCTTTCGCGCCGGAAATGCCGCTGGAATACGTTTATAGCAATGACCAGGTCCAGGGCGAATGGAGTTTCCAGGGGCGTCCCTGGATGACGGGGCACACTTATAAGTCGACCGGCTACGACCCTGGATTGCGTTGCTTTGTCTTTGCGCCGCATGAACACACGTTTTTCTTCGATTCCAACTCGGGGCGCTGGACGCGGTCCTCGGAGACCAATCCTTATCGCGCGGACTTTTACAACGTCACGCTCTGCGCGACGCCGTTGGGCGCTGTCGTGTGGGGCAAGCGGCGGGAAAACGGCGAGCCCGGTTTGTGGCGACTGGACGCGGCGAGCCGCCTGTGGAAGCCGCTCGCCCTGCGTGGCGAACTGCCCGAGCAATCGCCCGATCAGCACGGAATGGCGTACGACAGCCAGCGGGATCGGTTGCTGTTGTTTTCGGGCGTGGGCCAGCGGCGGGGCGATGTCGTCGAGTATTCGTTCGCGAGCGGGACAGCTCGATGGCTCGAGGCGGCTGGCCGCGAGCGGGCGGCGGCGCCGTCGCGGGAGACGGTCTACGTGCCGGAAAGCGATGCCGTGTTGATCGCCGCTCGAGTGGCGCGGGGCGAGTCGATGGAGTGGCTGGTTTACGACTGCCAGCGGAACGAATGGCGGGGCGTCGCGCTGGCGGGCGACGATCCGATCGGGCCGGCGGGCGCGGCGATGCGGGGCGGTGGAAACGCGGCGGGACGGGTGTTCAACAACTCCCTCGGCCTCATGCGCGACCCGAAACGGCAGCTCATCTGGGCGGTTGGGCAATACAGCCAGATTTACGCCCTACGGAGCGATCTGTCTTCGGCCCGCCCCTTGCAGTAGGCGCCCGCCCGCTACAATGGCCAGCGGGTACGGAAGCGTCGGCCGGTCACGGGAGGGCGTGCGATGGGGATCATTCTCGATGGACTGAACGACCGGCAGCGCGAAGCTGTGGAACACGGCTCCGAGCCGTTATTGATCAT
>JBIKVL010000408.1:0-4901 GCA_044356875.1 Pirellulaceae bacterium
AAGAGACTGACGGGCGGCGTGGCCCCCAGAGACGGAATCGCGACCACTGCATCGAGGCCACCCAACTGGTTGGCGTTGGCCGCCGGTTGATACCCAAACCCGGTTCCATTGAACGGCCGGCCGTTGATTAAAAACTCGTCGCCCACCGCCGGCAGCGAAACGCTCGAAAAGTCGTTGTCCTGCGTTTCGATTTGCAATTGCGAAGACGATGGGTTGTACCCGGCGACACGCGTGCTAAAGCCACGCTGATTGCCCGTGACAAAGGTGAACACGCAGCCGTTGTAATGGCCCGATTGCGGGTGCCAAGTGCCGGCCAGCGTCGAATAATTCAAAACAATGAACTGGCCGCCTGCTCCGGCGGTGGTGGCGGTCACAACGCCGCGAACGCCATCCGCCCCGTACAGGTCGCGCAGCAAGCTGTGGCCGGTGAACGAGGAAGGCGTGGCCGAATCGCGGAGCAGCATGTAAGCCGCGAGGTCCAAGTCTTTCCGCGGCGGATCGCCCACCAGTTGCAACTTCGCCGAAGCGGCCGCCGACAGCTTGTACTGGCCTGCGACGATCGCGTAGGTCACGGCGATCAGCGTGAACAGCACGATCAAACTGAGGACCACCAGCAAGATGACGCCGCGCCGCTTCGATGGATGGATCGAGTTGCGTCGTAACATGGGAACAGCTCCGAGGAGGCGCCGCGGGCCAAAGACGGGCCCGCGACACAGTGTCCGCGCGATGAGTTTCAACCGGAGATTACTGGGTCCAGAGCGACGAGTTTTCCAGCCGAATCGTTTTTTCGTAAACAGCGACCACGCCCGGCACGATGTAAGCGAAGGTTTGCTCTTGCGGGTTCGCGCTAAAGGTCCAATCCTGGCCAAACAAGGTGACGTGGCGAATCGGAAAACCGCTCGGCGGCGAACCTAACAGTTCAGCCGAGGTCGCGATCCCGAGTTCATCGGGGTCGACTTCCGTGACTTTGTACCAGCGAAAGACTGGCAAACTTATGTTTTGGTTGTTGACGACGACGACCACGTTTCTCGCTAATAACACCCACTGGCCACGTTTTACAACGAGGTCTTGTGGTGCTGGCGGTGGCGCTGATCCGCCAGCCAACTGGTAGTACAACGACTTATCGACCAGGGCGACGTCGCCGCCGCCAAGTCCACCCCCGAAAAACGCGTTGTACTGTGCCGTAAACGGAATGATCGCCCAGCGTTCCGAGATGCCATCCAGCGCCAATGCACTGTCGCGTCCCTGAAAGACCACGATCGATAACGTGTAGGTGTCGGGAGCGGCGCCGTTTGGCGCGGCCCAGGTGTCGGCGCGGGGACACAGAGTCGCCATCCAGGAAAACTCGCCCTCGGACTGCCGCTTGTCTGGGCTCGCCGGATTCTGGCTGAAGTAGATCTGTTGAGCGGGCAAGAGCGGATCGACCGGCGCGTCGATCAACAGATCGTCGCCCGCCATGAAGATTTCGTTCGCCGCCGCCAAGTCCATCAGCGTGCTGTTCGACAGGCGGGGCGACCAGCGCCGCAGCGAAACCCGGCGCATCGCCGGCATGTTGGCCGCAATGTTGTACGGAAAGAACCGCCGGGGATCGCCCGCCGCCATGTTCACCTGATTGTTCACGGCGACAAAGCGCGGATCGATGCAAAACGCCAAAGTCCGGGTGGTCGGCGTGCCAACCGCCGTGTAGTCGGGATTGATCCAATTCTCGGGCCGGCCCATTTCCCGCAAGTGAAACTCGCGGACCGCGTTCAGTCCCAACCGAGCCGCCCGGTCGTAGCTCGCCCCGTCCTTCGCGGCCTTGCCAGCGATCGGCACCAAGATGGCGATGCCCAACATGCCGATCATTACCACGCCGATCGCAAACATCACCTCCATGAGCGTCAACCCACGGCGGCGACGCGGCGCTTCAGGCGCGAGAACGGGTTCGATCACGCTTTCGCTGGCGATATCGTAAGCGAGCTCGTTGGCACTTTCGTTAGCGCTTTCGTTAGCCGTCATGTCTGGAGCGACCGGGCAGGCGGACGAGCAACGGTCGGCGAATGTGTGTTCGCGATTCATTACCCGCCTCCCTTGCTCTGCGCCGTCCGCGCGAACTGGCGGCAGACATCCAGCGTGTAGGCCGTTGGATCGTAAAAGACTTCCGCCGTCGTCACGCTGGAATTCATCGGGCCCACCGAAATCCACAGATGACTTGGCGATTGCAGGTTCAGATCCGCAGACCTGGGATTGGGCGTGGCGTTGAGCACACCGGCTTGCAGCGGCTGGATCGTCTCGGGCGACGCCACCAGGAAATGCACCGTGCTGGTGGGTGGAAAGAAGGAGCCATTCCCCGGATAGACTCGTTCGACTTGGCCACCCGGCGTGAACAGCACCATCACAGGTCCAGTGAGTGGAAGTTGGCCCGGACCGGTCGACCACGCGTCGAATTCCGCTCCAGCCGCTCCCATTCCCGACCATGCTAAATCCACCGCGACACCAACTGGCAATTCGATCGGCTGAGCCTGCGTCCGCTTCGGCGAAAGATAGATTTGGAACGGCAATCCGACTGGGAAATCGGATGCGTCCTGGGGCGGCGAATTCGAGCTGAAGACGGGCATGCCTTCCTCCGCCGCGTCGTCGATCAACCCATTCATATCATCGTCCACGCCGGTGACTCCCCAACCTCGGGTCGAGAAATCGTAAACATTCATCATCGCGTTATAATCGTATGGCAGCCAACTGCCGGGAATCGATTCGACTCTCTGCATGACGAACTTGTCCGAGTTGGGAGCACCATTGTTGACTTGATGCCGCCGCACCGCGTAGGCCGCTCCCCGGTAGTTAAAGCGGATCAGGAACGTATCGCCGGCCGCCACGAGCGCGCGAGTCGTCGTGAGCATCGCGCAGTGATTATCGAACAGCACCTCCTGGTTGGTCGCAAACCCTGTCAACATCGGATTCCGCCGGATGTAACACCGGGCGTCGTAAAGATCGCCGCTATACGCCTGTGGCACCTCCACTAAATACATCGTGAGGCATTGGTTCAGGGAATCAGGCGTGCGTTCGAACATCACGCCGACCTGCCGGTTCCGCTCGGCCGCGAGCGATTTCGCCAACGCGAAATACGCGTTCAACGCCCGCGCCGACTCGCGCAACTTCTTTTCGCCAAAGTTGTAGTTCACCAGCGGAATCGCCACCGACACGACCATCACCATGATCACCACGACCATGAGCAGTTCGATCAGCGTGAGCCCGCTTCGCCGCGTTGGATGGATCATGTCACTCCACCTCCACCCAATGGTTATGGAAGTTGTCCGCCGATCCGCCGCCGATCGACACTCCGACAGGCTCGGTGCCCGCGACGTAGGGGAACATGAAAGCGTACGGATCGTTGGCCACGGGCGTCGTCGCCGCATAAATCACCGTGCCCGTGTTGATGTCGTACAGCCCGTCCGGCCCAGCGCTGAAAATCAACGGATAGAGCGCGAAGGGACAATAACCCGGCGGCGTCGTGAGGTTCTTCCAACGTGGATCGACACGGGCGGGGTCGAACGGATCGTCCGGGTTGGAAAGCGGCGCCGTCACAATGCCAAACGGCTGCCGATCCGAAAAAAAGCCCGGCGCCCACCGAATGAACTCGATCGGTTTCCCCCAGCCATCCAGCACCTCGAGCATCTTGTCGCCGTCCGTATCGCCTGTTTCCGACGGCGCCAAGGAGTCGGCCGCAGCGCTCGAACCGTCTTCGTTCATCGCGGTCAGAATCAGGAACAGACACTCCGACCCCTCATGCGATGTCGACCACTGCGAGTAGTTCGGCTTGCTCGGATTGCTCGGGTCGGGCCCCAGTAGCAGAAAACATTTGCGACGATAACCGCGGGCCAAGGTCGGCAATGTAATGCCCGAAACGGGGTCGGCCGCCACGTCGGTCACGCGATCGGGCAGTTCGAGCCGCATGAGTTCGCGAATCGCGTTCAAACGGGCTTGATTGAGCACCTGCGGATTGCTGGTTGTGTTTGGCGGCAACCGCACCCGCACCTGCCGCGTGCGGAACGACTCCCAGCGATCCATGATGAACCGGTCAATACGAGCGATCTGCGTCTTGGTGCGGTCCCCTTTCGCCTCGTCCAACAATCCATACATGGCGAACAGCACAGCGCTCGCCAACATCCCCACAATCACCACCACCACCATCAGTTCCACGAGCGTAAACGCCGCTCGACTGGCCGCCATGCGAACAGCCGCCACGCGACTGGCCGCCACACGACTGGACGCCACGCGAATAGATGCCGCGGCAACTGCGGAATCGAGGCCGCCAAGCGGTCGACGATCCTGTTCGGGAAAATGCGAAGCGGGCCGGATCATGGCTGGAGCGCCTCGAGCGTTTTGCCTTCGCTGAACGTGGTCAGGTTGTCCTGGTCGCCCTTGGTCAGGTTCGCGCCCGAGGGCGTGCCTTTCCCAGGAGCGATCTTATAGCCGGGCGTCGGCAAGGTGATCGGATCGCCGAAATCCATATCAATGCCGGCGGTGACAATCTGGAACTTGCGAGGCCCGTACCACACCATGGTCGTGCCCGCGAGCCGCTCGCCGTAGGCCCGCGCCTGGCCGATGCCGGAGATCGCCGAGTGGCCCGCGTAAACCGTCGCGTTGGGATACGAAGCGAGTGCGTACGTGGTGTTGTGGAAATACACGTACGGCGCTGTCTCGACCCCTGCCGGGTAGTATTCGCTGAAGCCGTCGCCGTCGATGTCTTTCAACCGCTCAACGCGGAAGTCAAAGTAAATCGTTTTCGAGGTGGTGGGGCTGGTCAACGGCCGCAGCGTGTCCTTGCTCACGCCGCTCAACCAAAGCACCAACGCCTCGGCCGGATCGATCTTCCACGAGCCGTTCGTCGCGTTCGCGGGATTGTTTTGCGCCACGAGCCA
>JBIKVL010000409.1:0-4899 GCA_044356875.1 Pirellulaceae bacterium
GTCAGCCGGTTTTGCATCGGCTGGTTTTGCATCTGCCGGCTTCTCATCGGCCGGTTTTGCATCGGCCGGTTTTGCATCGGCCGGTTTGGCGTCAGCGGGCTTCTCATCAGCCGGCTTCACATCGGCCGGCTTCGCGTCAGCGGGCTTCTCATCAGCCGGCTTCTCATCAGCCGGCTTTGCGTCGGCTGGCTTCTCGTCGGCTGGCTTCTCGTCGGCTGGCTTCTCGTCCGCCGGTTTGGCTGTGCTGAGCTGCACGATCTTCGGCGGCGAGAATTTCATCTCGTAAGTCGCCAAGAGGCTAGCTCCCGATTCGTCGCGGAGGATCGACTTCAGGCGTTCCTCGAGCGTTTCGATTTTGTCGAAGGACGTATCGATTTTGTAGACACGATCGCGGTACTCGCCGCCACCGCCGCTGACTTGTACGTTGGTGAGCGTGTAGTCGATTTTTTCAGCACGCAAGGCGGCGTCCAGCTTGTCGCGAAGCAGATCCGGATTCGCGGCTTGACGCAACAGCGGTTGCACCGACGTTCCACCTGTGAAATCGATGTCGAGCATTGTCGAGCCGCGGGTGAACGTGCCGATGATGCCGATCACGATGATCACCACCGAAGCGAGTGTCATCGGTTTCCAGATCTTCATGAAATCGAAGTTCGTCTCTCCGATGATCTGCCGCATGTGCAGCCGGGTTTGCCATCGTTGCCGTTCAGCGATTTCAAAGACGACCCGCGAGCAATAGATCGCGGTGAACATGCTGGTCAGGATGCCGAGCGTCAGGGTGACAGCGAATCCGCGAACCTGATCGGTGCCGATCGTATAGAGGATCACGGCGGTGATAATCGTGGTGAGGTTGGAGTCGACGATCGTGACAAGGGCGCGGTCGAAGCCGTTGCGGATCGCCATTCGCAGTGCCGCTCCCTTGGCCTGCTCTTCACGCATCCGTTCGAAGATCAACACGTTGGCGTCGACCGACATGCCAACCGTGAGCACAAGGCCGGCGAGTCCCGGGAGCGTGAACGGCGCTTCCAGCAGGATCATCAAGGCGACCGTCATGGCGATGTTGAGCACCAGCACCGTGGCGGCGACAAAACCCGAGAAGTTGTAATACACTAGCACAAACACGAAGATCGCGCCGAGCGAGATCGCGAGCGCCCAGGCGCTCTTGACGATCATGTCGGCGCCGAGCAGCGAACCGATTTGATTCTCGCTGACCGGCTCCTTGTTCAAGGCGGCAGGCAAGCTGCCAGCCCGAAGAATGCCGACG
Organism: Pirellulaceae bacterium; assembly: GCA_044356875.1. Lineage (GTDB taxonomy): Bacteria > Planctomycetota > Planctomycetia > Pirellulales > Pirellulaceae > CAIXSC01. The sequence continues at coordinate 1,262 of JBIKVL010000409.1, forward strand.
AGGAAGTCGACTTCCTCCTGGGTGAACTGACCGGTGATCTGGCCGTTGTCGGAAATCCGACCGCGGATCGCGGGAGCCGAAAGCAAAGCGCCGTCGAGCACGATGCCGAGCTTCCTGACGAACGCTTCGTCCGACAGGTTTTGTCCAGTCAGAGCCCCCATGCGCCGTGCGGCTTCGGCCGTGCGCGTGCTGAAATCGACCTTCGGATTGAGATTCTCGAAACTGGCGGAGACGGCGCCGAGGTCTTTGCCTTGAACATTCTGGCCGTCGTCCTGGAACATCAAGACATCGATCTCCTCGATGCCCTGGCTCGCGAGGTAGGTCACGAACTTGGACGGACTATCGTCGAAAGAACGCAGCAACGTCTCGTTGTCCCAAGCTATGATTTCACCGGTGCGGGCGTTGCGAACCAGATCGCGCCACACGCCGACCTTGTAAAGCTTTTGCCCTCCTTCGGTCGGCAGTTCGTCTCGGGCGACTCGGGCCCAGAAGCCAACCGCCTTGCCGGTCGCGTCCTTGACCGTCGCCAAACGGCGCTGCAGGGGATCGGAAGCTTGCGATCGCGCGAGTTCGAACAAAGCGGCGTGGTCCCGCCCGTTCGCCACGATGCGGAACTCCAACATGCCGGCGGTGCTGATCGTTTTCTTGATCCGTTCGATTTCAAGCGGATCGACGTCTGGAATGATGATCTCGATTTGGCGTTCGCCGAACGGCCGGATCACGATTTCCTTCGTGCCGCCCGGATTGATACGGCGCGTGAGCGCGACGATGAGGCTCGGCATGTCAAAGCCCGAACCGGCCGGCGCGGCGTTCGGGTCGGTCTTGCTCGCGCTGTCGCCCGTCTGGCCGGTGCCCGTTTGGCCCCCGCCCGCTTGAGCGGCCGTGCGGCTTTGGACATCGACTTCATAAACCAGGATTACGCCGCCCTTGAGGTCGATCCCCAGCTTCGGCGGCCAGCCGAAGGCGAGAATTCCGGCTGTCGCGAGCAGCACGCTGATGATGATGCCGAGACGGCCGCCGATTTCTTTCATCCGCAGCGCTTTGGCGATCCGGCTTCCAAGGATAAACGGAAGCACGAACACGCCAAACAACACCGCGATGACGGACACAAACACCATGAAGGAGGACATCTGCTGATCCGCGACGTCCGCTGCCCACAAACCGGCCGGAGATAAGCCAACCATGACCTCGATGTCCTTGATGCCGTAAGCAATAGAGATTCAGTGCCGTTACCGCGCCTCGTCCACAAATTGAAAAGCGCGGACGTGAAACCGCGTGTTAGGAAGCACCGCTGGAAGACGCCGATGATTTATCGCCGCTGTCGGCCGAAACGACTCGCGAGATCGCCGACCGCAAGACGCGAATCCGCACATTGTTGCCGTCGTCGATTTTGAGCGTCACGTCATCGGAGTCCTTGCTGATGTTCACGATCGTGCCGTAAATCCCGCCCGCCGTGACCACCAAATCGTTCTTCTTCAGGTTGCCGAGCAACCGTTGGAACTCGGCCCGCCGTTTGCTTTCCGGTCGAATGAAGAGGAAGTAGGCGAGCACGCCGATGGCGAGAAACGGCAGCGCTGGCGACGACAGGAATTGTTCCAAACCGCCAGGAGCAGCGCCGCTCGGACCCTGGCCGCCAGCCGGCGCCTTCGCCGCCGCGCCACCGGCTGCTTGCGCCCAAAGCGAAACCCAAGCCCAAGTCGCTTCGACCATCGTCCCTTGTCCTTCCCGTTTCGTTGCTTGCCGCGACCGAGTGCTACCCGGCACGCGCTCGGCCGCCAGGGCCACTCCCAATAAAAGCGGCCCGACGATTGCGTTCGCCGGGCCCGAGCGTCAGGCCATTCGCCGCAGCAAAAAGCGGCGCGTATCTTAAGACGTTGCGCCACAACCATCAAGGGCAGGAAGACCGGCCCTCCATCGCGACCTCTAGCGCGACCTCTAGCGCGACCTCTAGCGCGACCTCCTCGGGGACCTCCAAAGACACCCAGGCGAAGATCCCGACAGAGACCTCCACGAAGCCGACGCGCTCTGGCATTCCCACCCAACCTCAGCGCTCGCCCTGGCCCTTCCATCCCGCCTGGCGCCGCTCCAGGAACTCGCCGTACGCGTCCGCCACGATCGCCTCCCGCGCTTCCCGCATCAACCGCTGGTAGTAGGTCACGTTGTGAATCGACAGCAAGATCGGTCCCAGCATCTCGCTGGCTTGGAACAGATGGCGCAAGTAACCGCGGCTATGGCCGCACGCTGGACAGGGACAATCCGCTTCCAGGGGCCGCCGATCGCGTTCGTGGATTTTGTTCCTGAGCCGCACCGCACCGGCATGCGTGAACGCCAACGCGTTGCGGCCATTGCGTGTCGGCATCACGCAATCGAACAAGTCGACGCCCCGCCGCACCGCTTCCACCAGGTCTTCGGGACGGCCTACGCCCATCAGGTACCGCGGTTTGTCCTCGGGTAGCTCGGGACATACCACGTCGATCATCCGATACATCTCTTCGGGCGGCTCGCCGACGCTCAACCCGCCGATCGCGTACCCGGGGAAATCGAGCGTCACCAGCGAGCGAACGCTCCAGAGCCGCAAAGACGGATCGAGCCCGCCTTGCACGATCGCGAACTGGGCTTGGCTCGACCGCGTCGCCGCCCGCCGACAGCGTTCCGCCCAACGCGTCGACCGCTCGCACGCCTCCCGTAAACGCTCGGTCGGAGCCGGCAAGCCGAGCACATGATCGAGCACCATCGCGACGTCGCTGCCCAACTGCTCCTGGATCGCGATCGCTCGCTCCGGCGTCAATTCGAAGCGGCTGCCGTCAATGTGCGAACGAAACACGGCGCCATGCTCCGTGATTTTCGCCTGCTGCGAGAGGCTGAAAATCTGGAACCCGCCGCTGTCCGTCAGAATCGGACCGCGCCATCCAGAGAACGCGTGCAATCCCCCAAGATCCGCGACCACGTCGGCGCCCGGCCGCAAGGCCAAGTGATACGTGTTGCCGAGTATCATCTCCGCGCCTGTTCCACGGAGCTGCTCGACGGGAATACCTTTGACGGTGCCCAGAGTCCCAACCGGCATGAATGCCGGCAGTTGGACAGATCCACGGGGGGTCGTGAAGACCGACCGACGTGCTCGGCAGTCGGAACTCCGCCGCAGCACCTCGAACCCAAAGCCGGCCGTTCCACTCACAGGATGCTCGCCGCCGTTTGGACTAACAGATAATCGCTTTGGTTACGCCACCGCGATCACTCGCCGTGCCATCACGACACTCGCCACGCCGCAGCGATCACTCGCCACGCCGCAGCGATCACTCGCCACGCAGCTTCAAGCCGATCGTCGCCAACTTCTCGCGGACTTCCGTCAAGCTGGTGACGCCGAAGTTTTTGCATTCCAGCAGATCGTCGCCCGTCCGGCGGACCAATTCGCCCAGCAGATTGATGCCCAAGCGGACCATGCACTTGCGAGCGCGGACGGATAGGTTCAGTTCCGCAACTGGCCGATCCAGCAAAGCGGCGGCGTCGCTCGGCAAAGCGGCCGTGTCGAGCACTTCCGCTTCGGCGCGTTCGTGCGCGAACTGGCCGATCGACAAGCCTAAGGTTCCGAGCAAGTCGCGGATTTCGACGAGCGAGGTCTCGCCAAAATTTTTGCTCGA
>JBIKVL010000410.1:0-4863 GCA_044356875.1 Pirellulaceae bacterium
GCCAAGCCCGACGCCGTGGTCAAGGCGTTCATCGAGCATGACGCGTTGCAGTGCGGTTTCTGCACTCCGGGATTCGTCATGGCGGTCCGCGCCTTCCTGGACAAGCATCCGCAGGCAACGGAAGCGGAAATCCGCGGCGGCTTGAACGGCAACATTTGCCGTTGCGGCACGTACGCCAACATCGTCCAAGCCGCGATCGCGGTTGTGAAGGGAGGCAAATAATGGCTGACAACGACTATTCCTGGCCGAAGGCCGAGGAAACTTCCCAGCTCGGCAAACGCGTCAACCGTCTCGACGGTCTCGACAAGGCGACTGGACGCGCAAAATACACGTACGACATTCAACTGCCCAAGCAGTTGATCGCCCGCGCGCTCGGATGCCCGCACGCCCACTGCAAGATCGTGTCGATCGACACGACGGCGGCGGCGAAGGTTCCCGGCGTCGTCCATGTCCATATCTTTCCGCACGCCGAGCCAGGAAGCGAGATTCAGTGGCAGGGCGAGTTGCTGGTCGCGGTCGCCGCCGAATCGGAAGGCGCCGCCGCGGAAGGCATCTCGAAGCTGAAAATCGTCTACGAAAAGCTCGACGTGTTCGTCGACGACGCCAATCTGGCGGCGGCCCAAGCGGCTAAGCGTGCCAGCAAGGGCGGCGGCAAGGAACAGACCGAACGCGAGCCGGGCGACGACGACGATGAGAAGGAATTCGTCAACGCCGAGTTCGCTCGACTGTTCAAGGAATCAAAACACGTCGTCGAAGGCTTCTACGGCATCGACGCGATCACCCACTGCTGCCTCGAGCCGCACGGGTCGAATGTGGCTTGGAACGGCGACAAGCTGCTCGCCTACCTTTCGACCCAAAACGTGTCGGGAACGGACGAAGGGTTCGCCGACGGCTTGAAGATCGCGGCCGATGATGTGGAGGTCCGCTGCGAGTACATCGGTGGTGGTTTCGGCAGCAAGTTCGCCGCTGATTACTGGGGGCTCGCCGCCGCGCAGATTTCGCGGGCCACCGGCCGGCCGGTCAAGCTGATGCTCGATCGCGACCAAGAGTTGAAGCTGGGCGGTAATCGGCCGTCCGCTTACCTCAAGGTCAAGTTGGGAGCGGATGCCGACGGCGTGGTCAAGGTTTGGGACAGCGAGCACTGGACGACGGGCGGCGCGGTCGGCGGCGGCGTCACGCACAACGGCGTGATTCCGTACGTGTTCGAGCCGAAGAACTATCGTCGCAGCCAGATCAACATCAAGACGAACCTTGGTCCGCAACGCGCTTGGCGCGCACCGAACCATCCGCAGGCATGCGCGATCACCCAGACCGCGCTCGATGACTTGGCGGCCCGCATGGGCGCCGACAGCATGGACATCTTCCTGCGGAATCTGGGCACCGACGACGCTCGCCGTATCGGCGGCGCCAAGCCGTCGGTTTACCGGGCCGAAATCGAACTGGCCGCGAAGTTGATGGACTGGAAAGCCAAGTGGCATCCGCACGGCAAGGGAGCCGCCAAGGGTTCGGTCGTCGATGGCCTCGGGCTCGCCATCCACACGTGGGGCGGCGGCGCGAATGACTCGAACTGCAACCTGAAGATCTATCCGGACGGCAGTGTCGAGACGTTCTGCGGCACGCAGGACCTGGGTGTCGGCACGCGGACCGCGATCGCCATCGTGCTAGGCGAAACGCTCGGCATTCCCTACGCGGGAATCAAGGTGAACATCGGCAGTTCGAAATTGCCGGTCAGCGGACCGTCGGGCGGCAGCACGACGATCGGCGGCGTGTCCGAATCGCACCGTCGCGCCGCCTCGGACGCGTTGGCGCGGATCAAGGATCTGGTCGCCAAGAAGCTCGAGGTCGCCGCCAGCACGCTGGTCGCGGCCGACGGCCGAATCGGCGTGAAGGGACAGCCCGACAAGAGCCTGTCGTGGAAGGAGGCCTGCAATTTGATCGGGCTGCGGCCGCTGGAAGTGACCGGTTCCTATAAACGCGGCACGCCTTCGCCATTGTCCAACTCGACGGTGGGCGGCGTGCAAATGGCACACGTCCTGGTCGACAAGGACACGGGCGTGGTGAAGATCAACAAGTTCGTCGCTGTTCAGGATATGGGCTTGGTCGTGGCCCGCAAGCAAGCGGAAAGCCAGATCTACGGCGCGATCATCATGGGCATCGCCTACTCGCTGTTCGAACAGCGGATCGCCGACTCGGCCTCGGGCGCCTTCCTCAACTCCGAACTTCGCGACTACAAACTCGCGCGGATCGGCGATATCGGCGACATCGTGGTCGAGATTTACGAGCCGGAGAGCGAGCGGAGTCGGGGCGTCATCGGCCTCGGCGAACCGCCGGTCATCAGCCCGGGCGCCGCGATTTCGAACGCCGTCGCGAACGCTCTGGGAGTCCGCGTGCCCGTGCTGCCGCTCACGCCGCAACGGGTTTTGGAAGCTGTGCAGAAAGCGGGGAGGGCTTAATCCATGAAGAACTTTGAGTACGCCGCGCCGACGACCGAATCCGAGGCGCTACAACTGCTGGGCGACACCTCGGTGTCGACCGAGATCCTCGCCGGCGGAACCGACCTGGTCGGCCTGATGAAGAAGATGATCGTCACGCCAGACCGCGTGGTGAACATCCTCGGAATCCCGTCACTGCAAACGCTCGAACGCCGCGCCGACGGCCAGCTTTGGATCGGCGCCGCCGTGACGCTCGACACGCTGCTCGACAGTCCGTATCTCGCGGGCCACGACGCCGTGACCCAGGCGATCCGGGGCATTAACAGCATGCAGTTCCAGTGCCAGGGAACGATCGGCGGCGAAATCTGCCAACGTCCCCAATGCTGGTTCTTCCGTGGCGGCCGTGGTTTGCTCGGCGAAGGCGGCCAAGCGGCGGCCAACGGCGACAACCGCTACCACGCGATCTTCGGCAATGACGGACCCGCCAAGTTCGTCCATAGCTCGCGGATCGCACCCGCCTTGATCGCGCTCGGCGCCGCCGTTCGCGTCATAGGCAACGCGGCGGGCCGAGGTCTGGATAACGCGGATGCGGAAGCGGCCGAACGGCTCGTGCCGATCGCCGACTTCTTCCAAACCCCACGGCATGAACGGCAACGGGAAACGATCCTGGCGCCCAATCAACTGTTGACCCACATCGTGTTGCCAAACCCCACTGGGATCGCCAACGCGACTTACGAAGTGCGGCATGGCGAAGGCCCGGATTATCCGCTGGCCGCCGCCTCGGCCGCGTTGCGGATGGACGGCCCCCGAGTCGCCGACGCCCGCGTCGTGATGGGACAAGTGGCGCCGACGCCATGGAACGCGGTGGCGGCCGCCGCCGTGCTCCGCGGCCGCTCGATCGACGAGACCGTGGCCGAAGCGGCTGGCCAAGCGGCCGTCGCCGACGCGACGCCGCTGTCGCAAAACGCGTACAAGGTGCAACTGGCCAAGGTCGCCGTGAAACGCGCGATCCTGGCCGCCGCCGGTCTTCCCACAGGAGGTTTCTAACCATGCCGTTCGAACGCCATTACGACACGACCAGCCCGGCCACGTTGCCTCCGTGCGTTTACCTGCGGAGCAAGGCGATGTACGTCACTGGGGAGATCAAGAACCCCGAGCATCCCGACGAGGCGGGCAGCCAGAACTGCTGGTGCAACTTGACGCAACGCGTCATGGGCCCGGACGCGCAGCCAGCCAACCGGTTGGATTGCGTCGCCGGCCGCGAATGCCATCGGGAAGCCCGCTAGCTCGCCCTGAGCACTAGCTGGCCAATAAAAACGGGTGTTTGACGGCTTTTGCGATCAAGCGCATCTAACTGTCAAGACACTTGGTTGCCTATCACGTCTCGGCGAGCCACACACTCGCCGGGACGTTTTTTTGTGTTCCTGCCGATTGTCTGCGGAAATTGCGGAGTCCCCCTGATATCTTGGGGATTGTTGGCGACAGTTTGGCGGGAAACGAGGCGGCTGCGAGCGGATCGTGCGAGGTTGGAGCGAGCGATGTCAAACGGAAGAATGATCGAGTTCACCTGTTCGAGTTGCGGGAGACGCGTTTCGTCGCCCGAATCTTTTGTTGGCTCGGACTACCGGTGCGCGAGCTGCGTGAAGGGCCAAGCGGCTTCGCCCGCGCTCGCGAAGTTTGGCAACGTGGCCCCAACGGCGGGCCCTAGCGCGTCTGCCGGTGCTGTTTCTCCCCCCGCGTCGCAGCCGTACCCGCAGCAGTTCTCGGCGGCGCCGCCCAATGGATCTCCCTCGCCAGGGTCGCAGCCGCCGGCCGCCCAGCCGCCGACAACGCAGCCGCCGACAGCCCAGCCCTATCCGATGTATCCTGGGCCGGGCCAGATGGCCCCATTTCCCCCGCCGTCAGCGAACGCGTTCGCCGGTCAGCCTTATGGCCAAGCCCCGCCCTATGGCCAGCCGCAAGGCCAACCGTACGGTCAGCCTTATGGTCAGCCTTATGGCCAACCACAAGGCCAGGTTCCCTATCCGCCGCCGGGACCGTCGTATTATCCGCCGCCACCAGGATACGCGGCTTATCCGACTCCGACCCCTGCCTATTATGGACAGGCGCCCAAGAGCCGCGTGGTTTATGTGCTGCTGGGATTATTTCTTGGCGGTCTGGGGATTCATAACTTCTATTCTGGCCACACGGGCACAGCGGTGATTCAATTGCTGATCACGCTGCTCGCCGGCTGGCTGGTGATTCCGCTTTTCATCGTTGGAATTTGGGCGTTGATCGAGGTCTGCACGGTGACCGCCGATGCGCAGGGCGTTCCCTTTCAGTAAGGTGGCTTTGCTGGCGTTCTGGTTTAGGCGTAACTCAAGCCCGCCAGCAACAGCAGAGAATCTCCCTCTTTTTCGTATCGGCGCAAATCGCACGCCGTTTCCCTCGG
>JBIKVL010000411.1:0-4854 GCA_044356875.1 Pirellulaceae bacterium
CGGCTGGTGAAAGTCTGGGACGCCGCAAGGCTCGACGCGCGGGCCACGCTCGCGCCGCAGTCTGATTGGCCCGTCGCGCTCGCGCTCCATCCACGCAGTCCCCGCGCCTACGTGGGGCTCATCGACGGGACACTCGCGAAGTTGGACTACCCCATCCAGTCCGCGAGTCCTTCGGCCACGTCCGCAAATGTAAAGCCGCAGTTCTCCGCTGCGAACAGCACGAGCCCGCCGAACGGTTCCAACACCGGTCCCGGCATGCTGCGGCCGCTCGCGGAGACACCGCCGCTGGTCGATTACGGTCCACAGCCCGCTTTGAACCAACTGACCAAGATCGCGGAAGTCGAGCCGAATGAACGTCCCGATGGTGCGACCGCATTGGCGGTCCCGGGTGTCGCCACCGGGCGAATCGCGCCGACGGCCGCGGCGAAATTGGACGAGGATCTCTACCGATTCGCCGCCAAGGCGGGCGATCAGTGGGTGATCGAGATCGACGCCGCGCGTTCCGGTTCGATGCTGGACTCCAAAATCCAAGTCTTGGACGGGGCGGGCCGCCCAGTGCCGCGACTGTTGCTCCGCGCCGAACGCGATTCGGAAATCGAGTTCCGCAGTATGGATTCGTCCCAACGCGGCGTGCGGCTGAAAAACTACGACGAGATGTTGCTCAACGAGTACGTCTACCTCAATGGCGAAGTGATCAAGCATTTCCAGCAACGTCGCGGTCCCGACGCCGATTCGCAGTTTTATCCCGAAGCGGGCGCCCGTTTCGCCTTTTTCGACACCACCTCGCGCACCCACGCGCTCGGCCAACCGGCCTACGTGGTCGTGCCCTATCCACTCGGCACTCCGTTGCCGAACAACGGCCTGCCCGTGTTCACCGTGAACTACGAGAATGACGACGAAAGCCAGCGAAAGCTCGGCAAGGACTCGCGGCTCACGTTCACGGCGCCGGCCGACGGCGAGTACCTTGTGCGAGTGGCCGACGTGCGGGGTTTCGGCGGCGACAACTACAACTACTCGCTAGTCATCCGCCGCCCGCAGCCTTCCTTCGCCGTAACCTTGGGCGGTCTGAATCCGATCGTGGCGGCGGGTAGCGGCAAGTCGTTCTCAGTGAAGGCCGAGCGAACGGACAACTTCCAGGACGCGATCGAGGTTCATCTAACCGGTTTGCCAACCGGCTACCACGCGTCGACGCCGCTTGTGATTCAAGCTGGACTGCTCGAAGCTCGCGGCGTGATCTACTCGGATGCCGACGCGCCGCCACTGGGCGATGCGGGATTCGCGAACGTCAAAGCGACGGCGTCGAGTACGCTCTTCGGCCAACGAGTGCTGCGCGAAGCGGGTTCCATGGGCATACTAAAGTCGGCCGCCGCGCCCAAGGTTCGCGCTTACCTGGAACCGCTGTCGGCGGTTCCTCCGGGACCGGATGGCGTCCCCGCCATCGCCATCGTGCCCGGCCAGCGGGCGCCGGTGAAGCTCCGAATCGATCGAGGCGGATTCACCGATCGCGTGTCGTTCGAGATCGAGAATCTCCCGCACGGAGTGATCGTGGACGACATCGGCTTGAACGGCGTGTTGCTGCCGGAAGGCCAGACGGAACGCGTGCTGTTCCTCTCCTGCGAACCCTGGGTTCCCGCAACCGAACGCCGCTTCCATGCCGTCGCGAAAGTCGATGGCGACCAAGCGTCACGCCCGCTGTGGCTGCGGGTCGTGAGGCCTTAACCGTCGTGAGGCCATCCGCCGCCACGCCAGCGTGCCATCGCCAAGGGGTCTAACCACCATGCCGATTTGGTCGCAGCCGCCAATGGGCCACCTGCCCGACGAGCGTCGCTCCGTTGCCAAGTCGTCGGCGAACAGAGAAGATGTGCGACTCAAGGACGGGCCGAATCTCTTTTTTTCCCCAACGGAACTCGAAAGGCAAGACAACATGGAACGACGGCGAGGCGGATGGCGGGTAATCGCATGGCTGATGGTGGCCGCGAGCTGCGTGGCGACGAATCTCAACATGCGCGAGACGGCTGCTCAAGAAAAGGCCGCTCCGGCCAAGCCCGCGCGGGTCTTGATGGTGACCCAGAGCGCCGGCTTCAAGCATGGCTCGGTATCGCGGAAAGAGAACCAGTTGGCGCCTTCCGAACGCGCGGTCACCGAGATCGGCATTTCGAGCAATCTGTTCCGCGTTGATTGCACGCAGGACTGCAAGAAGGACTTCACGAAGGAGAACTTGCAGAACTACGACATCGTGTTTTTCTACACGACGGGCACGCTGCCGATCGAACCGGCGACGCTCGAATACTTCTTCAAGGAATGGCTGCCGATGAAGGGCCACGGGTTCATCGGGGCGCACTCGGCGGCCGACACCTTCCACAACTACCAGCCGTACTGGGACATGATTGGCGGCACGTTCAACGGCCACCCCTGGAACGCGGGCGACACGGTAACGATCACCGTCCATGACTCGACGCATCCCGCGAGTCGTCCGTGGGGCGAAGAGTTCACGATCAAGGACGAGATCTATCAGTTCAAGAATTGGCAGCCGGAGAAGGTTCGGGTGTTGATGAGCTTGAACATGGCCAAGACAAAGCTCAAGAAGCAGTACCATGTGCCCGTGCTGTGGGTGAAGGAATACGGCCAAGGCAAAGTGATGCACATGAGCCTGGGGCACAACGAGTCGGTTTGGGAAAACCCGACCTACCGCGCCTCGTTGCTGGGCGGCTTCAAGTGGGTCATGGGCTTGGAAGAGGGCAATGCCAAGCCCAACCCCGAGCTCTCGGCCGAGCAAGAAGCGAAAGCCAAAGCTGACGCTCAGTAAATGCTCAGTAGACGGCGGCCCGACGGCCGCGAACAATATCCGCGTGCGGAACCAATCCGCCGCGCTGCGACTCCGCGGCGCGGCGGCTCCCGTTTCAAGAGCTGCTACACCGGTTGAGGATCAACGCGATGGCGCCCGAGCAATTCCTTGTGACCCGACGCTGGCTGTTGCAAGCCGCTTCCGCGGCGATGCCGCTCGCGTTCCTGTCCCTGCCGGGCTGCGGCGGCGGTGGAAGCGGCGGCGGCGCGGGCGGAGGTTCAGGCGGGGCCGCCTCCAAAACGCTGATCTACGGCCGCGGCGGCGATGCCAACACGCTCGATCCCATCAACACCGACATCGGCGAATCGGTGAAGGTGATTGTGAACGTGTTCGACACGTTGGTCGCCTACGCGGAAAAGTCGCTTGATCTGATTCCCGGCGTGGCCGAGTCCTGGGAGCATTCGGAAGACGGCCTCGCCTGGACCTTCAAGCTGCGGCAAGGCGTGAAATTCCACGACGGCACGTCGCTGGATGCCGACGCGGTGGTCTTCAGCATCGAGCGGTTGATCGCCGATTCGCATCCACATGTTTACGATCCGTCGCGTCCCTACCAACCGAACTTTCGAATGATCGGCAAGGTCGAAGCGGTCGATTCCCGGACGGTTCGCTTCAGCTTGAAAGAGCCGAGCGCCGTGTTCTTGAACAATTTGGCGATGTTTCCCGCCAGCATCGTCAGTCCGACCGCCGTCAAGTCGCTCGGCAAACGGTTCGCCACCGAACCAGTCGGCAGCGGCCCGTTCAAGTTTGGCCGTTGGCGCCGCGACCAGCAAATCGTGCTCGACGCTTTTCCCGACTACTGGGACGGAGCCCCTTCGCTCGATCGCGTGGTGTTTGTGCCGATCGCCGACGCGGCGACCCGCGTCCAACAACTGAAACAGTCCGGCGTTCACATCGCCGAGGATTTGCCGCCCGCCGAACTCGACGCGCTCGAAGGAAAGCCCGGCATCGCGACGCAAAGCCAAATCGGACTGAATGTCGGCTACCTGACACTGCAGGTCGAAAAGCCGCCGCTCGACCGCCCCAAGGTCCGGCAAGCGATCGGCATGGCGATCGACAAGGCCGAGCTGGTCAAGGTTGTCTATAGCGGCCACGCGCGTCCCGCCGTCAACATGGTTCCGCCCGACATGTGGGGCCATCACAACGAATTGGCTGATCGCCCGTACGATGTGGAACGCGCCAAAGCGCTGCTCGCCGAAGCCGCGACGGAAGGCGGCTTTTCGTTGCCGCTGGAATTGCGGCTGTCCGTGATGAGCCAGCCGCGGCCCTACATGCAGCAACCGTTGCAAACAGCCTCGTTCATCAAAGACTCGTTGGAAAAGATCGGCATTCGTCTGACCGTCGATCCGAAGCCGATCTCGCAACATTTCGAGCACTTGATGGCAGGCAAACACGAATTGGGACTGGCAGGGTGGAGCACCGACAACAGCGACCCGGACAACTTCCTCTATTCGCTCCTCGACCAGGACAACATCAGCGAACACGGCAACAACCTCAGCCGTTACCGCAACGACCGCGTCCACGAATTGCTGCTCGGCGCCCAACGCGAACTCGATTCGGACAAACGGCTGGCCATGTATCGCGAAGTGCAGGAGCTGGTCCTGGCCGACGTGCCGGTTGTGCCGCTGGTCCATTCCAAGATCCGGCTGGCGCTGCGTGACGACGTGAAAAACCACACGCTCCACCCCGGCTCGCTGGTCCGTCTGCGCTGGACACGGCTGGAACCGGCCGCCGCCAAAGTGTCGTCCGCCGGAGCGCCCCAGTGATCGGCTATATCGCCCGCCGGTTCGTCCAGTCGGTGGCGACGCTGGTGCTGGCTGTGTCGTTGATTTTCATCGCGGTGCGCGTGCTGCCGGGCAATCCAGTGCTGTCGCGTTTTGGCCAGCACGTCGATCCGGTGCAGATCGAGCGGATTCAACGCGAACAGGGTTGGGATCGCCCGATCCTGACGCAACTCGGCGAGTTCTTCTGGACGGTGCTGACGACCGGGCGGCTCGGCGAGTCACTGGCAC
>JBIKVL010000412.1:0-4849 GCA_044356875.1 Pirellulaceae bacterium
CGATTCGCAGGAGCGCTCTTTTGGGAACGATACCCGCCATCGGCCAATAATACTGCCCGGAATTGGGCAGCCCAGCCGCGACGGTATTCCACGGCCCCGCGGCGTTCTCAGCGTACATCAGGGTGACGGGCCGTGGCCCCAATCGTGAGTCGTCCGCCTCCCAGCGAATATCAAGTTTGCCGGCCTCCGCTTCGGCGCCGAAACTGACGCTTGTCAGTTGCACCCGAGGCGCTGTCGTGTCAACGCCGATCCACAGGTCCGCGAGGTCGCCCGCCCGCGGCGCCGAACTCGCAAGGCCGCTCTTGCTGACGATGACGATTCGAAAGCCGTAGATCGCCTCGTCCGTGACCGTGACGTCGAACGGACTCTGCTTGTCCGCGTCGCTGCCGTACTTGGTCCAGGACGCGCCCCGATCGCGGGTCATCCAGAGTTCCACTTCCGACACGCCGCCCGGCCCCGCCGACTCGACGTCGTAATCCAGCGCGAAGCGTTTCGAATTGGTCATGCGGGGACGCTCGCCGCCCGGCAAGTCGCCGCCCAGCGGCATGGCAATCGGCGAGACGCTCGAAGGCGTCACACCTCCGGGTTGCACCACACCTCCAGGTTGCATCGTTGCCCCCGTAGGCATTGCGGCCCCGGGAAGCGGACTCGGGGAACTCGGAGGCACCGGTGGCTGGGCCGTGAACGGTGGCTGGGCCGTGAACGGAGTCGGGACAGCCGGCGACACCGGCGACGCCACCGTGGTCGGACCGGCCGAGGAGCTATTGGCCGCCGCGAATTGTCCTGGCCCAGCGACGCTTTGCGGCCGAGCGAGATTGGCATTGTTCTGACCTGTATTGCCCCAAGGCCCCGACGAACCCCACGGAGCGGCCGCGTTGCCACGCGGCCGGCTCGAAGGGTTGACGTACACTCGCTTGGTCGCAACCACTCGGTTTCCCGCCGCATCCTTGACTTCGGCAATCACCTGCGCCAGCCGCGCGCCCCCCTGCGGAAAGAACGAGACTTGCCCTTGGTAAGCCCCAGCCGCCCCGGCAGCCCCAGACGCCCCGGCAGCGCCAACAGTCCCAACCGCCACCGACGGCTGCACCGCGACCGGTTGCGGCGTGCCCGCGACACCCGCCATGTAAAACAGCTGGAATGTCTGCGGCGCCAATCGCTCGTCGTTCATTTCCCAACGCGCCTGGATTTCTCCGGCGGCGCCCGCGGCGACGGTGAGATTCAGCCGGGGCGCTGTCGTGTCGATCACAACAATCAGTTGGGGATCCAAGGGCCCTGCTGGCCGAGCCTGTCCGAGGCGGTCGATCGTCCGCGACGCGAACCAGTACTCACCGTCCCGCTGGCCCCGGAATCGAAAGCCCTTCTCGCTGGCCGGTTGACGCAGATACAACTGCCAAGTCGCGCCTCGATCGAGCGACACCAACAGTTGAACCTCGACAATGTCTGTAGCGGATGCGTCGACCGAGAACGGGATGGTGAAGCCAAGATCGCGGGTGAACACCGGCGCGGGCCGCTCGGCCGCCACAACCGTGCCGCCCCCGATTCCCACTATCTCCAGGAGTCCCGAAAACCCGAAGACTCCAACGACGGCAACCAATTGCACCGCGGTCCAGATCGCAAGCCTTGAGAAGAAGGACCAACCCGATCGCCCGACGATCGCGTGCGTAGCCGGTTCGGCGCCGCGTCGATTGTTCCAGTTCGCTGGCCGCATGACGCAGGTCCGAATGGACCGCCCTTGAGAATCGGGCGGGAAGGCATCGATCGCGGGTAATCGCCGCTGACGATGCGTCGCGGCCCGGTTATCGGTATCGACCCACCGGCAACTGTTTCTTTAACCCGCCTGCCCGCGAAGTCGTCCCAGACATCGTGAATTGCCGCGGAAGATTCCTGGCGCTTCAAATTGAAATCGGCGGAACTGTCGAAATGCTCACGAGTTCGATTCCGGGCCCAGCGTGGCATGAATCCCCAGGCTCCGCCCCTCGAAAAACCCAGCTTCGCGGTCAAAAACCACAATTCGCTCGTGTCGAACCCGCAAATTGGGTAAGATATCCCCCGAAATGTCAAGCTTTTCTTTCGGGGAACTTCACGCATGGCAAGCGGCGGTTTGAACTTGGCGCGTGACGGGTGGGAACGGCGGTCTGCCAAACGGCGGGATATCGAACGGCGGGCTGCAAGAGGCCGGGCTGCAAGAGGGCGGGCTGCAAGAAGGCGGGCTGCGGAGCGGCAGCTTGGACTGGAGTCGCTGGAGGAACGCCAATTGCTGGCTTCCGCATCGGTGACGCACGTTTTCCGCGAGGACGAATTCACGTGGGCCGGAACGCTCCGATATACCGTCACGCAACCCGATTACACCGCGTCGATACCGTCGGCGAACTTTACGAGCAGCGGCACCGTCTACTGGGAGTCCGCGAGCCTAGGGCAGGTGTCCTTGGACGGAACGGTCACCGGCAGCGGCACCGATCGGAAGCGGAGCGGCACGACGCTGCGCGATTGCTCCTCGTTCACCGTGGAAGAGAGTGGCTTGCTCGATCTGACCCTCGACGCGTCCGCCAAAACAGCCGGCGTCAATTTCGCCATTTCCAACTCGGCGAATTACACCCAGTACACAGATCGCGCTAGCGGCTCATGCCCTCAGGGCGACGCCCCGTCGCTCTACTTCGGTGGCGACTCCGAAGGCTACACAGGAGCTTTTAATCCTTCGACGCACACGCTGTCGATCAACTACGCCGACACGGCGACAGGCGTGGCGGTGGTATCGCCGGCAACCACCACGGCAGCGCCAAGCGCCATGGCTTGGACCGCCACGGCCAATACCGACTTCGCGGTGGCGCTGTCGGCGGTCAATGGCGAGCCCACCGTGCCGGAAAGTTGGATTTCACTCTCGCCACCAGACGGTTTTACTCCCGATGCCACGACCCTGGACGCGAAATACGGCCGTTTGCAAATCACGGTGACATCGAGTGGCAAGCCTCCCAAAGCCCTCGCAACCGGGGCTAGTTCGCCGGTCGGCAACCTTCAGGTTCAATGGGCGTCTTCGACTTTGTCGAGCGCCACATTGCAGGCGATTCCCGTCAACTCGGTCGATGAGCTGTTCGGGGCTTACTGGAACACGCGGGAAATGACCGCCACGGTGAGCGAACTGCCGGCTGCCCCGAGCTGGGCGCGGTTCGTCAAGGTCACCGTGACAGCGGCCGGTTTTACGGAATCGACTACCACGAACAACTCGGCCTTCATCCCGCTCCGGACCTTCGAAGCGAAGACCGGCCCCATCTTGTCCACGCCCGCCAACGAGTCGCTCACGCGATTCGGAACGGGAGACAGTGTGCTCGAAGCGACCGATTTAGCCCGCTACCCGAATGTCTACGTCAACGCCTACAACGTCGCATCTCGACAGGGCGCTTTCGTCTTCATTTCCGACGCGGGTGGCGGTTTCCTTTACGACCCCAGTGCCGCTCCGGCGTTTCAATCACTGGCCGCCGGCGAAACGATCGATGACGCGATCGAGTTCCTCGCCACGGAAAACGGGTCTTTTGTCGACGACGCCATCCGCCCCATTCGAGTCGTAGGTGTCAACGATCCGCCGACCGTTGGGGATGACTCGGTCACCGCCACCGAATCGACCGTTCGCGAAATCAATCCAAGCGCGTTGTTGGCGAACGATTCCGATATCGATCGTGGCGACACCGTGCGATTCAAAAGCGTTGATACCACCAGCCAACTGGGCGCCATCGTGTCCATCCGGGAAAACGGGTCGATCGCCTACGACCCCACGAACGCGGCGCTCATCCGCTCCATGCGCCAAGGGGAAACTCGCCAAGATTCGTTCCTGTACACAATCGTCGACCGACTCGGGCTCGAAAGCACTGGCCAAGTCAACATCACGGTGTCCGGCACCAACGATCCGCCACAAATCGCGATGATCGAGCCCGCGATCTTTCCGCCCGGGGCGACCAACGCCATCACAGTCGCACGGGTCTCGGATTTCGATACCGACACTTCTCAAGTGACGCTGACGATCGTTCCGCAGACTTCGCCGTTGCTCGCCGCTGGAAACATCGTGATTTCGGGCTCCGGCGAAAACCGCCTAGTTACGCTCACGCCCAACTCGGGAGTAACCGGCCGCGTCCGGCTGACCGCCCAAGCGACCTCCGCCGCGCCCGAATCGCTGACCGGCACGCAAACGTTTTTCCTCGTGGCCGGAACGGCGACCGACACCGATCTCGACGGCGTTCTCAACTCGGTGGAATCGTCGGCGTTCGGCAACCCGGATTCCAATAGCGACGGCATCGCTGACCAGACCCAGCCGTATCTCGCGGTGCTGCGGTCCGCCGCCAATGATTTGGCGTTGCGGTTGGAAGCGCCAAAGACCGGCGCCTTTGCCAACGTCGCGGCCCTGGGTGCGGTCAGCAACCCGCCCGCTAACACGACCACGCCCTGGGGTGGAGTCTCCTTAGAACTGCATACCACGCCAGGCGCCACGGTAACGATCGTGTTCGCCTCCGACTCCTCGAAGACCTTGAATTCGTTCTACACGACCACGCCCGGCGGAACCGCCGGCGCCACGAATTGGCAATGGCTCATGTGGAACGGCACCGATGGCCCTCGGGTCTATGCCGATCGAGTGGAATGGGTGGTCCGCGACGGCGGAAGGGGCGACGCCGACGGGCAAGCCAATGGCGTCATCACCGCCTCGGCCCAGCCCGCCAAGACGACTGCTCCCTGGCGCAACCAAGCGATCGCGGAAGACGTCAACAACAACGGCGGCGTCCAGCCGCTCGACGCCCTCCTGGTCATCAACTACTTGAATTCCACGAGCCCGCGGAATCTCCCCGAAACGATCCCTTCCAACCAA
>JBIKVL010000413.1:0-4843 GCA_044356875.1 Pirellulaceae bacterium
CTTGGGCGGCTTCCGCCCGCTACTGGTCGCCTCGTGGCAGGGGCTCGGCCTGTTGACGCTTTGGGTCTTGTTCGGGGCGATACTGCGACACAGCCGTGTTCCGTTTCGTGCCGGCGATGTCTTGATCTTCCTCCTCTTCAGCGTGCTCGCGGGTTTTAACTCGCATCTGGCACCGTGGTTCGCCGTAGTGGCGGCAGTCATCCTTTCGCCCCATGCCGCGCGGATCTTCCAGCACCGCGGCTCGCCCGAACGCGTCGTGAATACCGGTTCCGAGCCAACCGGAACCGACTCCGGCAATGTTGGGACGGCAAGCGAGTCCCAGGCCGCAGTGGCCGGAAGCGCTGAAGAGCCCGCCAAAACGTTTCAGTTTTTTTTCACGCTGGCATCGCTGCTGCTGATTTGGATCGCCTTCGCGCTCTCGCCGCTCGCGACGCCGGTTCTGGGAGGCAAGCCCAGACCGCTGAACCGGGTCTATTCGCCCGACACGCCGCATGCGGTCGCCGAGTTCCTTCGTGGGCAAACACCCAAGGGCTTGGTGTGGTGCCCCGAGGAATGGGGTGATTGGCTGCGGTGGGGTGGGCCAGACGGCATGAAGGTGGCGGCTAATTCGAACGCCTCGATCCTGCCACGGCTCGTGCGGGCCGATTACGCCCAAGTGGCGAAGGCCGAGGGTACCTGGACACGAACATTGGACCGGTACGGCGTCGAGTTTTTGGCGATTGATAAACAGTCCCAACAGCGTTTGGCGGATGCCGTTCAAAGCACTTTGGAATCCTGGACGGTCGTCTACGAAGACGACGCGGCCCTGATCGCTCGACGAAAGGAGGCTGGCGAATGAACCGCCCGCAAAACAAGTCTCGCAGGCACGCCTGGATGCTCGGCTTCTGGTGGTCGCAGGCCGCGTTCTTGGCGGCTTTGATCGCTGTCCCCGCCATCGCGGCCCTGACCCGCGATCCGCGGCCTCGATTCCCGCAGTTCGAACCAGAACCGGCCCATGTTGAGCCGTTGCACGACAACCCACTGGTGGTGACCGACGAGCAGTTGGCCGCGGTACTGAAGAAGCTCGAGCCGCGTTTTCGGCACTCGCAACCCAAAATCAACTATGTCGATCACGCCCTCCGATTTTGGGGTGTCGACGCGACGTTTAAAGACCCTGCCTGCCTCTCCGGCGAGGAATTACGGCAATTGCTCGTGGACCACAAGAAGTTTCAGGAGGCCTGGGGAAAAGACACCAAACCGCTCATGTCGCTCCGCAACGGACTCGTGACCGTTCGCGTGCAGCAGGGCAATGCGACGGCGAGCCACGTGGACCATACGCTCGCCTCGTTGGCGGAATGCGGCACGCCACTCGAATTCGGCCTATCGCTGCCTGGACAGCTTTTGCCGCTCCGCTCCCTCTTGGCCAGCGCGCTCGCTCGCTTTGAGATCAACCAACAGGAATACGAGTGGACGACGCTGGCCGCCGCCCTTTACGCCGTGGACGGTGCTTCATGGTACTCGGCGGACGGTGAGCGGATCGACTTCAATCGTTGCGCCCACCGACTCATCCGCCAGCAGTACCAGCAAGGAGTCTGCTATGGCAATCATCGCCTCTACACACTGGTGATGCTGCTGCGGATCGACGAGCAGAAGCCGCTGTTGGACGAAGCGACCCGCGTCGAGATCGGCGACCACCTTCGCGAGGCGACGCGCCGGCTCGTCGCTAGCCAGTCCCAGGAAGGCTTTTGGGATCAGAACTGGCCCGACGCGAAAGCGGCCGCTCGGGACGAGAAACTCGATACGCCACTCTCCCGGCGGATTTTGGCCACGGGCCATGCGCTCGAATGGTGGGCGATGGCGCCGGCCGAATTCCATCCACCCCGCGAAGTGTTGGTCCGCGCGGGGCAATGGCTGTCAAAAGAAATCGACGGTATGGATGGTCCAGCCATCGAGAAGAACTACACATTTCTCAGCCACGCTGGTCGAGCTTTAAGGTTGTGGCGAAGTGGTACGTGAGAAGGAGTGCCTCATGAAGTCATGGAAGACGCTGTGGCATGACGAACGCGGATTTGTCGTGTCGGCTGAACTAATACTGATCGGGACCATCGCCTGTATCGGTTTGATTGTTGGGCTGATCTCCTATCGCGACGCCATCATGCAGGAGCTCGCGGACACTGGCGCGGCCGTCAATGCGTTAAACCAGTCATACTCGTTCGCGATTTTGGAAAACACCACAGCGGGGATCACGGTATCAAGCGGAGTCGTAACGATCACGTCCAATTTCGGCGATGTGGACGGGTTGACGACAACAACGAACGATCCGCTTATTACGGTCGTGACGACCTTTAGGAATTTCAGCTACGAGGATCAGACGGACATAGGCGACGACACGCAGACCCCAGGAGCGGCGCCAGCCGGCATTACCTTCTCGACCCAGATAGAAGAAGGGCAGGCGCTTCCTTAAATGCGAGAGAAAAATTATTTTTTTGACAAGTTAATTCTTGGGCTATGGTTGGATACCCGCGGGGGACTGGCCCCGATGGACATGATTCTGGTCACCTCGCTAACGGCGATCGGAGCAATGATCGGGTTGGCGGTGATTCGGGATGCAGTTGTGCAGGAAATGGGGGACGTGGCGGTGGCCCTCGACAATGTCGACCAGTCGTTTAGCGGCACGATTGTGCATGCAACGCTTGGAACCTTGTGGAGCGCCTCCTTCTCGGACGACGCGGCGACTTTGTCTGATCCAGCGGGTGCCGAGCCCGCTTGCTTGGACGTGCAGGTGTCGCCCACGGACGAAGGAAGCCCGCTCGCATCGGTCGGTACGCCGTTTCCCTAGCCTGGGAGGATTTCGAAATGCGGACAAGTTCAACGCTGCGAGGCTTGTTGATTGACGAGGATGGCTTTGTAGTCTCCTCCGAACTCATGTTGATGTCGTCGCTCGTTGTGCTGGGACTGCTGGTCGGCCTGGAATCGGCACGGTCCGCGGTAACGGCCGAGTTGTCCGATGTGGTCGGTTCAATGCAGGATTTGAATCAAAGCTTTTCCGTGGACGGCATCGTCTACCACAACTCGAATGTGGCTGGGTTTGATTTTGTGGATGCGACAGACGAGTGCGACAGTCCGGATCAGTCGGATGCTCTGGATGGGTCTTTCATGGACAATTGCATTGCGTTCTTTGGTGTATTCGAGGAAGGTGCTCCCTTCGACAATACGAATTTTCCGCGTACGGGCGAGCCAATCTTCCCTGATCCCGGAGGAGGGGTGCCGCCGTAGTGCGATGAAGGTGGGTATAAGGATTATGGTCTGCTGACTAGAGTGTCGAGCAGCTCGGGCTTGAGAGTCCGGTTTAGCAGTGTGTTAACGCCACGAACGTTTTCGCGGCGATAGTTACCGATGTTTGGCTGTTTAGAGTGCTTGAAACGGGAGAACTGACATGAAGTTGGTGAAACGGTTGTGGAGCGATGAAGCGGGTTTCATCGTATCTGCGGAATTGATTTTGATCGCCACGATCGTGGTGATCGGCCTGCTCGTCGGCTTGGCCGCCGTACGCGATGGCATCGTGAGCGAACTGAGCGACGTTGCGGGCGCTCTCCAAGACGTCAACCAGAGTTACTCGATCGACGGCGTGGTTGGCCACAACGCGAACACCGCTGGCTTCAACTACATCGACCTCACCGACGAGTGCGACAGCAACGATCAGACTGCTGGCGTTGCTGATAACTGCATTAACTTCGCCGGTACGATCGCCGAGGAAGGCAACTTCGCGGCCTCCACCAGCGGTGGCACGTAACGCCTGGTTGCGGTTGCAGGCCGGCCAGCGGGCCGAGATCAACAACTTGCTGACGTATTCCTCGCACTATGAGCTGCTTCGTTTCTCGGCTCGGCTACATAGTGCGAGGAATTTCGTCTAACGAATCTGTTAGAACGAAGAAAAACCATTTAGTAGGCATTTTAGTGTGTCTGAGAGGATTCTCATGAAGAACATGATGAAAGCTTTCGTCGCTGACGAACAGGGTTTTGTTGTCTCCGCCGAATTGGTACTCGTGTCGACGGTGGCCGTGATTGGTCTGCTAGTTGGCCTGTCGGCGGTCCGCGACGGGGTGGTCAGCGAATTGTCCGACGTTGCTGGCGCTGTGCAGGACGCCAACCAGAGCTTTTCGCTGGATGGGGTGGTTGGACACAACGCCAACACCGCCGGCTTCGACTTCGAAGACAACCTCGACGAGTGCGACTCGACCAACCAGACGTCCGGTGCGTCTGACAACTGCGTTACGTTCGGCGGCTTGATTGCGGAAGAAGGGACTTTTGGCGTGTCGCGTAACACGCCTAACACGTAATGACTTAGGCTACTCCACTTCCGTCTAAGTTCCCGACCGATACGTTTATGCGCCGTTCATCAGCATGCCGTCTAATACTCGTTAGACGGCCTGCTTTCTTCTTTGGATCAAGCGGCGTCTGTTCCACGGACGATGACAGAACTAGGCGGCGCTGAGCGCCGCCTAACGGCGTTTTAGGACAAGGGGTTTTCTATGCGTGACTGGCCGACTTGGATGATGGCGTGTTGGGCCCTGTCCGTGTGCGGGTTCGCGGCCGCCGCGCTGGTTTCGGATTTACGCTCTCGTCGGATTCCCAATTGGCTGACCGCATCGGCGTTCGCCGTCGGTGTCGTGTTCCATCTCGCTACATCCGGTTGGAGTGGACTCGGGTTCGCCCTGGCTGGTTTCGTCCTTGGATTCGGCGTGATGCTCCTCTTATGGCTGATCGGCGGAGGCGGGGGCGGCGACGTCAAGTTGATGGGCGCTGTCGGCTCGTGGGTTGGTTTCTCAGGGACGGTGTTTGTCTTCATGGGCGGTGTTGAGGT
>JBIKVL010000414.1:0-4837 GCA_044356875.1 Pirellulaceae bacterium
ACTGCCACTTTAGGTGCCCGCGTCTTGCCCGCGTCGCCTTTTCCGCTCGCGGGTTTCCCATTGGACGCTTTTCCGGACGGCGTTTTGCCAAACGACGACTTCGCGAGTGGCTTCGTCGTGGAACCACCGGTGCCGTTCCCGGATTTCGCGGCCGCCTTCGCTGGCCGAACCGCGGTTTTCGAGGTTGGAGCGACGCGCTGCGCTGAAGTGGATTTTTTCGAGGACATTCGCGGTAGGGGCGATGGAAAAATCACCCAGGATGGTGGTAGGTTCTGGTCTTACTGCGGCAATCGCGGTTCTCCGGAACCGATATAACCAAGTCCGAGGCACGGCCGACGAGTGGCCCGCTGACGCGGTGCTCCCGATAAGCAATTCCTTCGGTGGGGTGGATCGAAGCTCAAAGGCGGGCTGACGTCGCCATCACTCGCTGGTCGCTTGCCTTTAGCGCCAACAGGGTTACAACGTCAAGTCGATAACAGAGCGTAGTTCAAGGCGGGGCAAGAATCAACCTTTACCCAAGTGTTAAGATCCACCTCGCCCGATGCGGCGCCGTTACAGACGAACACGCAGCTTCCCGGAACGCGGTCGTCCAGGTGTGCCTATCGTGCTCGACGCCCCAACCCTATTCCCTTACGAGCAAAGCACTTGCCGGACATTGTGAAAAAATACACGAAGGGGTTTGACCGGCTGCGGACCCACGACTAGATTGTGGGCCATCGAAGATACGGTTACGATCCATAGCCGTCGTCGCGTGGGGAGAGGCTGGGAATTCCAGCGATTTTTTGGATGTCCCAAGGGGCTGAACCTTCCCGACGACCGCCGTCCGATCGCTCAATGAATGCGGTTTCAACCGCATTGGAGTGGTCCTCGCGAATCATGGCCGTGTCCCTAGAGATGGTACTCCCCGGACTCGCCGGGTGGTGGTTCGACCGAAAAATGGGCGGCAACTTGTTTTCGGGAATTGGGTTTGCTGTTGGGTTGGTAATCGGGGTGGTGCATCTGATTGCGATGACGCGGAACATGGCGAATCAAGGCCGGCGTTCGAGCGGCCGCAAGTCGGACGGTGGTTAGCGTTCCTCCTTCTGTCACGTGGTTTTCCGATCGTAGTAAAACTGGAAACGTGGCATGTTGCGGGGACTTATAGGAGTGTTCGCGGTACTGCTGGCGGCGTTTCCGCTGTTTGCCTGTTACGGATACTGGGCGAAAGGAAACGACGGCGTAATGGCGGCCAGTGTCGCCGCTGGAGTTGGACTTGCCGGTGGATTGGCGGGTTTCGCGGCCGCCTTTGGATTCCGCGGCGGACAGGCGATTCAAGGCGTTCTGCTGGGCATGGTGGTGAGGATGGTGGTGCCGCTCGCGGCCGCTGCCTTCTTCTTCCTCAGGGGCGGACCGCTGGTGCGAGCTGGACTTTTGGAAATGTTGGTTGGCTATTACTTGCTGGCTCTGACTGTGGATACGGCGTTGGCCGTCCGCTTGGTTCGCCAAAGTACGCCAAACCGCACTGAAACCGGGGCGTAAAAGCTTATGGCTTCGGCCGAATTGCACATCAAGGACAGTTTCTACTTCGAAGTGCCAAAGCTGCTTTGGCCGTCGAAGCGGGAGTCCATTGCTCAGTTTCCTGACGTATGGGTGAAAAACGATCCCCATTTTCAGGCCTGGGAGGCCGATCGCCAGTGCGACGCGCTCATCAAAGCCGCCGTCGGCAAGGGCGTGGATGTCCCGCCGAAGGCGACGCTCTTGGCCGACTACGAGCACTGGCTGCACGCCGATCACGTGAACTTCGGCAAGCCATTCGATATTTTCCTTGAAGAGCATGCGGGCGAGTGGTATTCCGAGTTGGCGAAGGACGCCGCCTGGAAGGCGTCCTGGCAGACAACGGCCGCATCGCTCGGCGATGTTCGCGAATACGTGGCTTCCGGCGCCAAATGGGACGCCGCGAAGATCGATGCGTACAACTACCACCTGAGTGGCAAAGTCGTCATTCCTCAGCCCTTCGGGCAGCTCAGGAATCTGTATCAAGGCGAGTCCGGCTTCTGTATCTCCAAATTCATGGTGATCGAAGCGGCCGTGTTTCTCATCTTGCTGGTCGTCTTCGCCCGCATCGGCAAACGTGTCGCGTCCGGTGCCGCTCCCCAAGGCCGCTTCTGGAATTTCTTCGAATCGATGCTGGTCTTCGTTCGCGATGAAATCGCCCGCAAAGCGATCCAGTCGCACGCTCACCACGACGACGACCATGCGGGCAGCCACAGTGATGACGCTCACGGTCATGAACACAAGGTGCACGGCGACAAGGCCCACGGCGACAAGGCCCACGGCGACAAGGCGCACGGCGACAAGGCGCACGGCGACAAGGCGCATGCCGGCGGTCATCATGCCGCTGCTGACGCGAACCCGCATGCCGACGCGGACGCCTTCGTGCCCCTGCTGTGGACCGTGTTCTTTTTTATCCTCGGTTGCAACTTGATGGGAATGCTCCCGTGGTTAGGGGCTCCGACAAGTTCCTGGGGGGCGACGATCGCCATGGCGTCGATCACGTTCCTGACGGGGATGTTGAGCGGTTCGAAGCGGTTTGGATTTTTCGGTTACTGGGCCAATCAGGTTCCCTCGATGGGACTGCCGTTCGTCCTGGCGATTGTGCTTGTGCCCGCCATCTTCTTCATCGAAGTGCTGGGCCTGGTGATCAAGCACACGGTGTTGTCAGTGCGTCTGCTCGCAAACATGATCGCCGGCCACTTGGTGCTGCTCGCGATCCTCATGCTCGCGTTCAGCGTGGAAGGGGCCGCCAGTTCCTCTTGGACTCCGACCGCGATCGCCGCCTCCGTAGGATCGGCGCTACTTAGTTGCTTGGAGTTGTTCGTGGCCTTTTTGCAGGCCTACGTGTTTACGTTGCTTTCCGCCTTGTTCATCAACGCGGCGATCCACAAACATTAGTTTGACCGCCTGGTGGGCTGGCACCTTTCGATCGGTTTCCACAGGAGAAACAGCAGTGAATCGGTTGGTTCGAATGACGTATTGGGGCCTGATGGCCGTTTTGGCGTTCGCAACTCCGGCCTTCGCCGCCGATGGCCCTTTGCTCGAGTTCTCGGGCGCGATCGGGGCTGGGTTGGTGACCTTCGGAGCCGCTTACGGCATCGGCAAACTGGCTTCCGCCGCCTACGACGGCATGGCTCGTCAGCCGGAAGTCGCCGGGACGATCCAGGTCGCGATGATCATCGCGGCGGCGCTGATCGAAGGTTTCACCTTCTTCGCGCTGGTCGTCTGCTTGCAGCAGAACCCCTGGGCGAAGTAGTCCTCACGCCCGAATCGTACGATCGGCGAATGCGAACTTGTTTCGCTCTCGCCGCTGTAATCCGGGCCCATGTCGGCGCTTGTCGGCATGGCTGCTCCGGCTGGTGTTAAGGACCGGATGTCGTTTGATCGTTTCGGCCATTGGGGTGGTGTTTGTCATGAACGTTCGATTGTTTGGCTGGATCGCCGCGATTGGTTTGATGAGCGGGTTGACGATTGGGTCGACCGACGCGACCGTTTCGTACGCCCAGCAGACGGCTGCCCCGGCCACCGAGGCGAAAGACACCGATGACATGAAGTCTGCCGCCGAACCCAATCCGGCGGCGGAGACTAAGCCAGCGGCGGAAGAAGCGAAGACCGAGAGCCACAGCGCGGGCGAGCACTCGTCAGCCGATCACGCCGCTGGTGGTCACGGCCACCACGATCCGACGGACTTGAGTCACGCCAACGACGGTCCCGGACACACGAACGCTTTCCCGAAAGCCCTGACCGGCTTGCAGGAAATCAAGGCGGACCTCGCGATCTACACGTTCGTGGTGTTCCTGCTGTTGCTCGCCATCCTGCTGAAATTCGGCTGGGGCCCGATCATGGCAGGTCTCGACAAACGTGAAAAATCGATTCGCGACCTGATCGCCACGAGCGAACGGAACGCCCGCGAGTCTGAGGAACTGCTCAAGCAGAACCAAGTGAAGTTGGCCGCGGCGGCGGAGAGTGCCCGCGAGTTGCTTCAGCAGGCGAGACGCGAAGCGGAACAAGCCCGCGAAATGATCGTGTCCGAGGCGCGAGCTTCGGCCCAGCGTGAGAAAGAACGGGCTTTGGAAGACATCGCCGCCGCGAAGACTGTCGCGCTGCGTGAAATCGCCCAAAGCAGCGTGAACACCTCTATTACGCTCGCCACCCGAATCCTCCAACGCGAGGTTTCGGCCGCCGACCACGCGAACCTGATCCAAGAAGCGCTCGGACGCTTCCCCAGCCGCAACTAGGCGACAAGCCATGCGATCGGCTTGGTGGCCGCCTTGATTCGCGGACCTCAGCAACACGGGCTTCGAATTGTCCTCGCGACGGGTAAACGGATGGAAGACGACAACAAATCGAACGGTTTCAACGCCGGCCAACAGTATCTGTCGAAGATCTACGCGAAGGCGTTCCTCGGCGTTACGGAAAAGGCTGGGGTGACGGAATCCGCCGTCGCGGAACTCGACAGCTTTCTCGTCGACGTGCTCAACAAATTGCCGAATTTCGAAGCCTTGCTTTGCTCGCCGCGGGTCTCCCACGAGGAAAAAGAGCGGATACTGGACCGCGGCTTCGCTGGCAAAATGTCGGCCACGGTGCTGAACTTCCTGAAAGTTGTGTCGCGTCATAACCGTCTGGATTGCCTGCGCGCGATCGTCCGCGCCGTCCATCAGTTGCTCGATCAGATTCGCGGGCGCCTGGAAGTTTTGATCACGACGGCCGTACCAATGCCGTTCGACGTCATGAGCTCCGTCGAGTCCCGATTGGCGACCACTCTTGGAAAGGCCATCTCACTGACAAGCCGCATCGATCCGAC